>JANQKO010000201.1 GCA_028281075.1 Alphaproteobacteria bacterium
TTATGCACGACGTCGTAGATCTGCCGGTAAGCGGTGTTCTCGCCCGCGCGCGAGGCCAGCAGGCGGACGATGTTGAACTCCGTCAGCGTGAGCTCGACCTCGCGGCCGTGCCAGACGGCCCGGCTGCTCGACAGTTCCAGCGCGCCGCGCCGCATGACGCCGGCCTCGGACGCCGCATCGGCCGTGCTTCGGTCGCGCTCGCCGATCAGCTTCAGCCGCCGGACCAGGATCGACAGGCTGCGGGACTTGTCGATGAAATCGACCGCGCCACCGCCGAGCGCGACATCCTCGTAGACCTGGTCGGACATGACGGTCAGGAAGACGACGGGGACACGCACGCCGTCGCGGCGCAGCCGCCGGAACAGGTCCGAGCCGGACATGCCCGGCATCTTCCAGTCGAGGATGATGATGTCGCCGGTGTCGCCGTTGGCGAAATAGTTCAGAACGTCGACGCCGTTGTTGAAATCGACGACGTCGAAGCCCTCGTCAAGCAGGTTTCCGCGCAGTGCTTCGCGGAAATCCTCGTCGTCGTCGACCAGCAGCAGTCGCGTGCGCAGACGCGCCGTACGAACCGGCGGTTTGCGTTGTTCGGGCGCAGGCGGTTCGTGCCCGCCCGCGTGTGGAAGATGCGTCATGGCAGTGGCCCTCGTTTGCCATCGCATAGATGAAGTGTTCTGGCCTCTCGCTCCCTGGTGTCGACCCCTGTCACCAACGTGATACCAGTCTGTCGTCGCGGCATGACAGGACATTGACCGGCCTGATGACCGCCGCGTGACGGTGTTACCCGTTACCGGCTTGCGTCTCTTGTCGTATCCCGGATTCCGGCACCTCCCGGATTGCCCGCCATCCGTTTCCGACCGTCATCGTCCCCGCGTTCACAGCCTAGCAAAGCTTGCGGCGCTTTCGCACCGGCTTTTTCCGGCGCGGCCGTAAGGTTCGCCGTTTGCCGTCGGATTGGTTTCCCTCGACACCCTGTCCAACGAGGTAACCCGCCGATGGCCGGGATGGCAATGGACATATCTGCAGATCTCGCTTGCATCGCCCGATGGTCGGCGCGCGAGCGGCCTGGCGAAGCTGGTCTCATGACCGTCGGGATCGGTCGGGTGGGGCGTCGCGCTGGCCCCGTGGTGCCGATGCCGGCGATCATGGTCTCCGCCGCCGATCTCCGAACCGGTTTCCGAACCGACATGACCGGAACAATCGCGTCTTCGGCATCTTGAATTGCGCGGCCGTCTGTCCATATCGAAAACAGTGGCGGCCGGCGATATTTCTCGGTCGCGTTGAATAAGGTGCCGGCATTGTCGGCACGCGCCTCGCCGGCCACGATGGCCAGAAGGCGGCGCCAGACCCGCCGGGCGACATTTTCATTAAAACATATCTGCCGGCCAGCGACCTGCCCCCCTGGGTCGGATTTTCGGTCGGTAGGGAGCGTCGGGTGTCGCACCCGACGCTCCGCCCATTGCCCTCCATTGCCCTTCCGCCGATGGAACGGGATGTGGATCCGTCTTGCGGCCGTCGCGGCTGTCGGCTGAAATGGACCGGCGACACGCCACAGCCAGTGAAGGAGCCCGCGCCATGCTGATCGCCATCGTCACCATTCCCACGGGAAGCAAGCGCACGAAGCAGGAGGCGATCGAGGCCGGCAAGGCGTCGGCGCCGATGTATGTCGGCATGAAAGGCCTGCTGCGGAAGGATTATCTGAATGGCGAGGACGGCGGTGGCGGCGTCTATCTGTGGGAATCGAGGGAGGCCGCCGACGCCTGGTACAACGACGACTGGTGGCCGATGATGGAAAAGCGGTTCGGTGTCCGGCCGACGCTCACCTACTACGATCACCACGTCACCGTCGACAACATGGCGAACGAGGTTCGCGTCGACGGCCGGCCGGTCGAATTGACGCGGGCCGCGGCCGAGTAAGGCCCGCCGGGCCGGCCCGCCGCTACTTCGAGAGGCGTTTCTGCAGCGCCTTCAGGTAGTTTCGGTCGGCGGCCGTGAACTCGCCCGCCTCGATATCCTCGCGATAGCCGTCCAGCTCCTCGCGGGTGTCATCGGACACGTCGTGGTCGCGCAGGATGCGGTCGATCAGCGCCAGGTCCTCGCGCGCCTCGCCGGCCGAGATCGGGATCACGTTGTCGGCGTCGTCGGCGGCCTCGTCATCGGCGTCCTCGACATCGTCGTCGATGTCGTCTTCATCTTCGCCTTCTTCTTCGTCTTCGACGTCCGGTTCCGCCGGCACCAGCACGTCGTCCCAGGTCAGGCCGGCGCCGGCCAGCGCCTGGTGCGCCTCGCGCGCGGCCGCCGCGACGGCGGCGTCGTCCGCGTCGTCGAAGCGTTCCAACAGGTCGATCAATGTCTGCCGGTCGATTTCCGCCATGGCCGGTATCCCGCGATTACTGAACCGATCTCCGGCCCCGTATCTACAATTCCTTCGAGCGCACGACCATCATCTTTTCGATCTGCATGTCCAGCATCGTGTGATGGATGCCGCCGACGCCATGGCCCGACTCGCGCAGTCCCGCGAACGGCATCCAGTCGACCCGGAACGCGGTATGGTCGTTGACCATGACGGCGCTGGCGTCGAGCCGCTGATAGGCCCTGAGCGCCGTGTCCAGGTCGCGCGTGCAGACCGCGGCCTGGAACGCCACCGGCAGGCTGTTCGCCCGGTCGATGGCGTCGTCCATGTCGCTGTAGGAATAGACGCAGACCACCGGACCGAAGATCTCGGCCGTGCTGACCTTGGCGTCGTCCGGCGGGTCCAGCAGCACCGTGCATTCGTAGCAGGAATCGGAAATCCGCTTGCCGCCCGCGACCAGCTCGGCCCCGCCGTCGGTCGCTTCCGTGACCCATTGCTCGACCCGGTCGACCTCGCCGTGGCGGATCAGCGGCCCGACCTCGGTCTCGGCCTTGGTCGGGTCGCCGATGGTCATCCTGCCCGCCAGCTCCGCCAGCCGCGTCGCCACCTCGCGGGCGATGGAGTCGTGCGCGAACACCCGCTGCACCGACACGCAGACCTGGCCCGCGTGATAGAAGCCGCCCTTCGCCAGCAGTGGCAGCACGTCGTCGAGGTCGGCGTCGGCGGCGACGATCACCGGCGCCGCGCCGCCATGCTCCAGCGCGCAGCGCGTGCCCGGCGCCAGCTTCGCGCGCAGCGACCAGCCGACGCCGGCGCTGCCGATGAAGCTGAAGAACGCCGTGCGCCTGTCCGTCACCATCATCTCGCCGACCTGGCGCGTCGCCGTCGGCCCGGCCTGGCACCATTCCGGCGGCAGCCCCGCCTCGTGCATGATCTTGACGAAGCTCATGCAGGCGAGCGGCGTCAGGTTGGCGGGCTTGACGATGACCGGACAGCCGACGGCGATCGCCGGCGCCACCTGGTGCACGATCAGGTTCAGCGGATGGTTGAAGGCGCTGACGGCGACGACCACGCCGATCGGCTCGTGCCGGGTGAAGGCCAGGCGGTTCATCGAGCCCGGGTTCATGCGCATGGGTATTTCGGTGCCGGCCTGGGTGCGCAATGCCTCGATGCACAGGTTCACGCCGTCGATGGCGCGGGCCACCTCGACCCGGGAATCGATCAGCGGCTTGCCGCCCTCGCGTGCCGCCTCGACCGCCAGCGCCTCGGCCCGCGATTCGATGATCGCGGCGGCGTTCTCCAGCACGTCCAGGCGCTCGGCCGGCGACAGCCAGGCATCGCGGTCGCGGAACAGACCATGGGCCGTCGCCATGGCCCGCTCGGCGGCGGCCTCGTCGGCCGTCTCGACGGTGGCGATCAGCGCGTCGTCGTAGGGCGCGCGGACCTCGAGATCGGGTCCCTTGCTCCCGGCATCGGCGTAGAGCAGCTCGTAATGCGTCTTCATGGCTTCCCCCGTTCCTTCGGCCACGGGCCATCCCCGGCGCAGCGCAAGGTTAGCGCAAGGCCCGGCCGGGCCCAACGTCAATCCTGGCGCTCGGCGCGCCGTCCGCTGCTATCCTGACCGCCTGTAGAGGAGAAGGAGCCGCCATGACCAATCCGATGAGCTTGCGGAACCGCACGATCCTGGTGACGGGTGCCGCCCAGGGGATCGGCCGTGCCGTCGCCGAACTCTGTGTCGAGCTGGGCGCGCGCGTCGCCGTCGCCGACATGAACGGCGAGGCGGTCCGGGACCTGGCCGCGACACTGGGACCGGAACGGGCCAGGGCCTATGCCGGCAACGTCGCCGAGGCCGGGTTCGTGCAGGACATGGTGGCCGACATCGAGACCGCGTTCGACGGCATCCACGGCCTTGTCAACAATGCCGGCATCATCCGCCCGGCCATGATCGACCGCATGCCGGTCGCGCAGTGGCAGGAGGTGATCGACGTGAACCTGACCGGCGTGTTCCTCTGCCTGCAGGCGGTCGGCCGCCATATGCTGGCGCGCGCGAAGGACGGCGAGGCCGATCCCGGCCGCATCGTCAACGTCTCGTCGGATGCCGGCCGGCGCGGCACCATCGGCCAGATCAACTACGGCGCCGCCAAGTCGGGCGTGCTCGGCATCACCATGAGCGCGGCCCGCGAATGGGCCGCCCACGGCATCACCGTCAACAGCGTCTGCTTCGGCGTCGTCGCCACGCCGATGACCGAGACCATCCGCGGCGAGAAGTTCCGCGACCGCTATCTGGCGCAGGTGCCCATGGGCCGGTTCTCGACGCCGGACGAGGTGGCGCGGCCGGTCTGCTTCCTGCTGTCGGACGCGGCCTCCTACATCACCGGCCAGCACCTGTCGATCGACGGGGGCTTCCATATCGGCTTCTGAGCGCCCGACGCTGGGCATCGCGCTCATGCTGGGCGCGATGCTACTGATGCCGGTCTATGACGGTATCGCCAAGTATCTCAGCGTCAGCTATCCCGTGCCGCAGGTGGTCTGGGGCCGCTATGTCGTGCACCTGGCCGCCCTGCTGCCGGTCGCGCTCTGGCGCTACGGGCCGCGCGCGCTCTGGCCGCGCGAGCCCGGCCTGCAGGTGCTGCGCGGCGGCCTGCTGCTGGGCGACACGGTGCTGTTCTATTTCGCCCTGTCGCTGCTGCCGATGGCCGACACGCTGGCGCTGTTCTTCATCTTTCCGCTCGTCGTCACCGTCTGCGCGCCGGTCCTGCTGGCCGAGCGGGTCGGCCCGCGGCGCTGGCTCGCGGTCGTCGTCGGCGCCGTTGGGGCGCTGATCGTGATCCGGCCCGGCGCCGGCATCTTCGGCTGGGGCGCCGTCTTCGCGCTCGGCTCGGGCGTGCTCTACGCGCTTTACCTGATCGCCACCCGCCGCCTCGCCGGCAACGACCCGCCCATGGTGACGCTGACCTACACGGCGCTGGTCGGTGTCGTCGTCGCCACGGTCGCGCAGCCCTTCGTCTGGCTGCCGCTGACGTCGCAGGCCCTGCTGCTGATGCTGGCCATGGGGCTGATCGCGGCGGTCTCGCACTTCCTGCTGATCCGCTCGTTCGACCATGCGCTGGCCTCCCAGCTCGCGCCCTTTGGCTACAGCCAGATCGTCATCGCCGCCATCTTCGGCTATGTCGTTTTCGGCGACTTTCCCGACGCCTGGTCCTGGTTTGGCATCGCCGTGATCGTCGCCAGCGGCGTCTTCATTTCGCTGCGCGAGCGGGCCCGCGCGGGCTAACCGTGCGCCGCTGGCCGATTGCATTTGTTTACGGCCCGGTTACAGTTCGCGGCTAATCTGTATTTTCCCGCCATTTTGGATTTTGTCTTGTTGATGCTGCGTCAGGCCCGTTTGATCACGCGACTGGGCGTCATGTCGCTTGCCGCCGGACTGACGGCCGCGTGCGGCAACCACCTGCCGGATACGCCGGCCGGCTATGTCGCGCGGTATGGCATCGCCGACCCGGCGCCGGCGTCATTCAAATATTGTTTCGGCCATGGCTGCCGGGAATCGGCGCAAGTGTCGCTGCACGGCGGACCCTGGCGCGAAATCCGTGACCTGCTGTCCGAGCCGGCGCCGGACGCGGCCGCCGAGCGGCGGCTGCTGTCCCGGGCGGTGGCGGTCTACGAACGCCATGCGTCCGCGCAGGCCGGCACCCAGGACGACGGCGGTATCGACGGCTGGTTCGTCAACGGCCACCGGCCGGGCCAGCTCGACTGCGTCGACGAGGCCGTCAACACCACGACGTTCCTGCTGATGCTGCGGGAGGCAGGCCTGCTGCGCTGGCATGACGTGGCCGGACCGGCCGTCCGCGGCCATCTGATCGGCCGCTGGCCGCACCAGACCGCCGTCATCGTCGAGCGCGCGGGCGGCGGCACCTACGCGCTCGATTCCTGGTTCTACGAGAACGCCGTGCCGGCCGCCGTCGTACCGCTCACCGTCTGGCGCGACGGCTGGTCGCCGGGCGATCCGCTGCCGTCGGCCGCGGCCGGGCCTTATCCGCCCAGCGCCGCCTCGACGAAGTCCAGCCGGTCCTGACCGAAGAACATCTCGTCGCCGACGAACATGGTCGGCGCGCCGAAGACGCCGCGCTCGACGGCGCCCTGCGTGTTCGCCATCAGCTTGTCCTTGACCGCCTGCCGTCCGATCCGGTCCATGAAGTCCTCGGGCGCGAAGCCGGCCGCCTGCAGCGCCGCGCCCAGCACCGCGGGCTCGTTCAGGTTTTGCGGCTCGACCCACATGGCCGTGAACATGGCCTTCACGTAGCCGTCGAAATCGCCGTCCATCTGATACGACACGGCGCCGCGCATCATCGCCAGCGTGTTGACAGGAAAATGGGGATTGCGCGCGAACGGGACGCCGTAGCGCTTGACGAACCGGGCGCCGTCGACGCGCATATAGGCCGACTTTGCCGGCACCTCGGCCGGTGACCGGTTGCCCGTCGCCTTGAACACGCCGCCCAGCAGGATCGGCGTCCAGGACAGCTCGGCGCCGGTCCGCGCGGCGATGTCCGGCAGTTGCGTGTAGGCCAGATAGGCGTTCGGGCTGCCGAAGTCGAACAGGAACTCCACGGATTTTGCCATCACTTACTCCCTTTTGGCGGTGTCATCGCGTCTCGGTCCATGGCCGCGGATCCAGCTCGGGCGACCAGGCCGCTGTCCTGTCCATGTCCCGTGCTTCCCACGTCGATCGGGTTGTCCGATTGCCAGCGATTATAGACCGGCGGGTCCATATCGCCGACAGGGGCGGGTCAGAATAGACTTGAAGGCGCGCGCCAACGTGGTATTGCTCGACGTCGGTGCGCCGTCCGCAAGGAAATCCGGGGGTCGGGCGGCGGACCGCAGACCCGCGGCAAGCGGGCGGTCGTGCAGAGGCTTCGTCGGGCAGACGACATGGAATATTTTGTCCAGCAGCTGATCAACGGCATCACGCTGGGGTCGATCTACGGCCTGATCGCCATCGGCTACACGATGGTCTACGGCATCATCGGCATGATCAACTTCGCGCACGGCGACATCTTCATGATCGGCGCCTTCGTCTCGCTGATCACGATATTGCTGCTGGGCATGGCCGGCCTGAGCTGGATCCCGCTGGCGCTGCTGATCACGCTGATCGTGGCCATGCTGCTGACCTCGGCCTACGGCTGGACGGTCGAGCGGCTGGCCTACCGGCCGCTTCGGGGCTCGTTCCGGCTGGCGCCGCTGATCTCGGCCATCGGCATGTCGATCTTCCTGCAGAACTACGTCCAGCTCGCCCAGGGCGCGCGCGTCAAGCCGCTGCAGCCGGTGGTGCAGGGCGGCTTCACCTTCATGGAGCGTCCCGACGGCTTCACCGTGTCGCTCAGCTACATGCAGATCGTCATCGTCGTCGTCACGATTGCGCTGATGGCGGCCTTCTCGCTGCTGATCGCGCGCACGTCGTTGGGCCGGGCGCAGCGGGCCTGCGAGCAGGACCGACGCATGGCGGCGTTGGTCGGCATCAATGTCGACCGCACGATCTCGCTGACATTCGTGATGGGCGCGGCGCTCGCCGCCGTCGCCGGTATGATGTTCCTCTTGTATTACGGCGTGATCGACTTCTATATCGGCTTCCTCGCCGGCATCAAGGCGTTCACCGCGGCGGTGTTGGGCGGTATCGGCTCGCTGCCGGGCGCCATGCTGGGCGGCTTGCTGATCGGCCTGATCGAGACCTTCTGGTCGGCTTATTTCACCATCGAATACAAGGACGTGGCGGCCTTCGGCATCCTTGTCCTGGTGCTGATCTTCCTGCCCACCGGTCTACTGGGCAAACCGGAAGTCGAGAAGGTCTAGCCCGTGGTGGTACGCACGCTGAACGGCGTCGCCGGCGAGTTCCGTCTCGACATTCCGGCCATTCTGAAGGATTGCCTGGTCTCGGCGCTGATCGCGCTGGCGCTGGCCGTGTTCATCATCGGCCTGCGCACGACGGACGGCTCCGGCGGCCTCGGCCTCGATTTCCGCTGGCAGGCCGTCGGCATCGCCGTCGTCGGCGTCTTCGTCGGACGGTTCCTGCTGAACCTCTGGTGGGCGCGCCGGACGCCGAAGCCGAAGGTGGCGACAGCGGAGCAAGGTGTCGCCGCCAGCGCCGCCGAGGCCTTCAAGACCTTCGTCAAGGTCGCGGCGCCGATGGCCGTCATCGGGGCCGTGGTCCTGCCGTGGATGCCGTTCGCCGACCGCTATCTGCTCGACGTCTCGATCCTGGTGCTGACCTACATCATGCTCGGCTGGGGCCTGAACATCGTCGTCGGGCTCGCCGGGCTGCTCGACCTCGGCTATGTCGCCTTCTACGCCGTCGGCGCCTATTCCTACGCGCTGCTGGCGCTCTATTTCGACCTCTCGTTCTGGGCCTGCCTGCCGCTCGCCGGCGCCTTCGCCTGCCTGTTCGGCATCCTGCTCGGCTTTCCGGTGCTGCGGCTGCGCGGTGACTATCTCGCCATCGTCACGCTCGGCTTTGGCGAGATGATCCGGGTGATCCTGCTGAACTGGTACGAGTTCACCAAGGGGCCGGACGGGCTGTCCGGCATTCCCCGGCCCAGCTTCTTCGGCCTGCCGTTCACCCGGCGCGTGCCCGAGGGCACGGAATCCTTCCATACCTTCTTCGATCTCGACTATTCCTCGCTGCACCGGATCATCTTTCTCTATTACGTGATCCTGGTGCTGGCGCTGCTGACCAACTGGTTCACGCTGCGCCTGCGCCGGCTGCCGATCGGCCGCGCCTGGGAAGCCCTGCGCGAGGACGAGATCGCCTGCCGCTCGCTCGGCATCAACCCGACCAACACCAAGCTGACCGCGTTCGCCATCGGCGCCATGTTCGGCGGCTTCGCCGGCTCCTTCTTCGCCACCCGGCAGGGCTTCATCAGCCCCGAGAGCTTCACTTTCATCGAATCGGCGGTGATCCTGGCGATCGTCGTGCTGGGCGGCATGGGCAGCCAGGTCGGCGTCGTCGTCGCGGCGGTGCTGCTGATCGGCGGCACCGAGCTGTTCCGTGGCCTCGACGAATACCGCATGCTGGCCTTTGGCGGCGCCATGGTCCTGATCATGGTCTGGCGGCCGCGCGGGCTGCTGGCGCATCGCGAGCCGACGCTGAAGCTGTCGCCCGCGCCGACGGGCGGCGGTCCGCCATGAGCGTCGACGGCCCGCCGACCGCGACCGCCGGCACGCTGCTGGCGGTCGAGCACCTGACCATGCGGTTCGGCGGCCTGCTGGCGATCGACGATGTGTCGTTCGATGCCCGCGACGGCGAGATCACCGCCATCATCGGCCCGAACGGTGCCGGCAAGACCACCGTCTTCAACTGCCTGACCGGCTTCTATAAGCCCACGTCCGGCCGACTGACGCTGCAGGCCGGCTCCGGCCTGTTTCTGCTGGAGCGCATGGAGGACTTTCGCATCGCGCAGCAGGCCAAGGTCGCGCGGACGTTTCAGAACATCCGTCTGTTCCCGGCCATGTCGGTGCTGGAGAACCTGGTGGTGGCCCAGCACAACAAGCTGATGCGGGCGTCGGGCTATACCTTCGCCGGCCTGTTCGGCTTGGGCGTCTACCGGCATGCCGAGCAGGACGCGGTCGAGCTGGCGCGCTACTGGCTGGAGCAGGTCCACCTGACGGCCCGCGCCGACGACAATGCCGGTGATCTGCCCTATGGCGACCAGCGGCGGCTCGAGATCGCGCGGGCCATGTGCACCGAGCCGGTGCTGCTCTGCCTCGACGAGCCGGCCGCCGGCCTGAACCACCGGGAATCGGCCGAGCTGAACGAATTGCTGCTGTTCATCCGCAACCAGCACCGCATCGGCGTGCTGCTGATCGAGCATGACATGAGCGTGGTCATGGGCATTTCCGACCATATCGTCGTGCTCGATTACGGCCGCAAGATCGCCGATGGGGAGCCGGCGGCCGTGCGCAACGACCCGAACGTGATCCGGGCCTATCTCGGCGAGGAGGAGGACGAGGCGCTGCCGCCCGAAGTGGCCCGGGACCTGGCGCTGGAGCAGGGACCGGCCGACGGCGGCGACGACGCGGGAGGCCGCGCGTGAGCAGCCTGCTCAGCATCGCCGGCGTCGAGACCTTCTACGGCAACATCCAGGCCCTGCGCGGCATCGACCTCGACGTCGACGCGGGCGAGATCGTCACCATGATCGGCGCCAACGGCGCCGGCAAGTCGACGCTGCTGATGACCATCTGCGGTGACCCTCGGGCGGCGACCGGGCAGATCCTGTTCGACGGCGCCGACATCACCACGACGCCGACCCACGAGATCATCCGCCGCGGCATCGCCCAGGCGCCCGAGGGCCGGCGCATCTTCCCGCGCATGACGGTGCTGGAAAACCTGCAGATGGGTGCCGTCAGCACGGACCCGGCGCATTTCGACGACGATCTGGCGGAGGTCTTCGAATTGTTTCCCCGCCTGCAGGAGCGGCAGGCGCAGCGCGGCGGCACGCTGTCGGGCGGCGAGCAGCAGATGCTGGCGATCGCCCGGGCGCTGATGAGCCGGCCGCGCCTGCTGCTGCTGGACGAGCCGTCGCTCGGCCTGGCGCCGCTGGTCGTGAAGCAGATCTTCGACGCGATCCGCCGCATCAACGAGGAACGGCGCATGACCATTTTCCTGGTCGAACAGAACGCCTATCACGCGCTGAAGCTGGCGCACCGGGGCTATGTCATGGTCAACGGCGAGGTCACCATGTCGGGCACCGGCGCCGAACTGCTGGCCCGACCGGAAATCCGCGCGGCCTATCTCGAGGGCGGGCATTGAGCGAGATCCTCGGCAACGGCCTCGGCACCTTCATCGGCATCACGCTGATTCTGGCCGGCGGCGCCGCGTTCCTGACCGGGCAGGCGCTGGCGCGCGGCTGGCGGCCGCAATGGCAGGCCTTCGTCTACGGCGCGTTGCTGGGCTGCGCCGACCGGTTCATCATCTTCGCCCTGTTCGAGGGCGAGCTGCTGTCCCTGACCGGCTATCTCGTCGACACGGCGGTGATTATCGCCATCGTCCTGCTCGGCAAGCGCATCACGCTCGCCCACAACATGGTCGCGCAATATCCCTGGCTCTACGAGCCCGACGGCCTGTTCGGCTGGCGCGAGAAACGGGCCGAGGATTAGCGCCAATGGTTGCTTGGCTCGACCCTTCCCGCTCCCCCACCCGACCACCCATCAAGCATACTTCCGTGGGTGGTCGGGTGGAGGAGCGGGACGGGTCGAGCCCGGCCCGAAGGGCCGTAAATGCCGACGTTAACCATTGGGAATGATTGATCGAATCCGTTGCAGTCGTGAAACGCTGCACCTAAGGTAACGGCAATTTTGAAGTTTGCTTACACGTCAACGACAGATCCCGCGAGCCATCTCTCGGCGGCGGGGCGCAAGAGGGAGACCACACAACGATGAAACGTATTTCGTCAGTTCTGCTCGCCGCCGGCGCGGCGGCCCTGCTGGGCGCGATGCCGGCGCAGGCCGAGATCGCCATCGCCACGGCCGGCCCGATGACCGGTCAATATGCCAGCTTCGGGCAGCAGATGAAGGCCGGCGCCGAGCAGGCCGTGGCCGACATCAACGCCGCCGGCGGCGTGCTGGGCCAGAAGCTCAGCCTGTCGATCGGCGACGATGCCTGCGATCCGAAACAGGCGGTCGCGGTCGCCAACGAAATGGTCGGCAACGACGTCGTGTTCATGGCCGGCCACTTCTGCTCCGGTTCGTCGATCCCGGCCTCCAAGGTCTACGAGGAAGAAGGCATCCTGCAGATCTCGCCGGCCTCGACCAATCCGAAGTTCACCGACGAGGGCGGCGACAACGTGTTCCGCGTCTGCGGCCGTGACGACCAGCAGGGCCTGGTCGCCGGTGGCTTCCTGGCCAAGCAGTTCGCCGGCCAGAACGTCGCCGTCGTGCACGACAAGACCGCCTACGGCAAGGGCCTGGCCGACGAAACCAGGAAGGCGATGAACGCGGCCGGCCTGACGGAGAAGCTGTACGAGGCCTATACCGCCGGCGAGAAGGACTATTCGGCGCTGGTCTCGAAGCTGAAGCAGAACAGCATCGACGTGCTCTATGTGGGCGGCTACCACACCGAGGCCGGCCTGATGGTGCGGCAGATGCGCGACCAGGGCATGGACACGCTGCTGGTCTCCGGCGACGCGCTGGTCACGGACGAGTACTGGTCGATCACCGGTGCCGCCGGCGAGGGCACGCTGATGACCTTCAGTCCGGACCCGCGCAAGAACCCCAAGGCGGCGCCGATCGTCAAGGCCTTCCGCGACAAGGGCATCGAGCCGGAGGGCTACGTGCTCTACACCTATGCCGCGGTGCAGGTCTTCGCCCAGGCCGCCGAGAAGGCCGGCTCGACCGATCTCGACAAGGTCATCAAGGCCATGAACAGCGGCGAGTTCGACACCGTGCTCGGCCCGCTCAGCTTCGATGACAAGGGCGACGTGACCCTGCCGGGCTACGTCTTCTACGAGTGGAAGAACGGCAGCTACGACTACCTGAACTAGGCCGCGCTACGCCGCGTTCCTGAACGAACGGCCCGGCCACCTCGGCCGGGCCGTTTTGCCCCGTACCGGCGTTCCTGCCGGTTCGCATTAAGGTTGAATCGTACTAGGTTATGGTGGTAGGCGCATTCGGCAGGACGATCGATGACGGACATCAGAAACAAGATCGGGGTCGGTTTTCTCAAACGGGCTGCCGCGGGCGCGGATCGCCGGCAACACGCGCAGGCGTTCGGCGCCGACCGATTTCTGAACGAGGCCGTTGTGCTGTTCACCAACCGGTTCCTGCAAGCGTTGGCGCGCCTGCCGGCCAAGGAAGCGCAGGTTCTGGACATTGCACGGTCGCAGGATATTCCCATCTCGGATGCTCTTCGTGTCGCCGATTATCTGAAAGAAAAACAGCATGTGACCGTGGTGAGCGAGGACCCGATCGGCAACGACCGGATCGCGCTGACGCCCGCTGGGGAGGATTTTCTCAAGCGGGCCGGGTTGATCTGACGGGCGCGCCCGGCCGCACCGGCGGCAGGGGGGACGGGACATGTGGACATGGGGTCTTTTGCCGTGGGCGTTGATCGCCATGTTTGTCGCCGCGGTTGCCGGCGCGGCCGATATCCTGTCGCGTTATCGCGATGAGCCGTTCCGCGCGATTTTCAGCCGCTACGGCTGGGCCTATATGGCGGTTAACGCGCTTATCGGTTTGATCGCGCTGACCCTGTTCGGCCTGGAGCACGACGGTACCGGGTTCAAGGGTATGCTGGTCGATGACAGCCTGCCGCTGAACGCGATTGCTGTCGGGACTGGCGCGATGCTGCTGCTGCGTTCCAAGCTGTTTTCCATTCGTGGCGAAAACGGCGCCGAAACCTCGTTCGGGCCGCAGATCGTCCTTGATGCCCTGCTGGTCGTGCTCGACCGCGGCATCGACAGACAGCGCGCGGCCGCGCGCCACACGCTGGTGTACAAAAAGCTCGCCGGTATTACCAATTTCAGCGAGACCGCGCGGTTTTTCCAGATGTCGCTGCTGTCGTTTCAGAACCTGTCGGAAGTCGAGAAGTCCCAGCTTGTCGACATCATCGATGAATACGACAAGGACACCGGCTGGTCGGACAGTCTGAAGGTCATGGCAGTCGGCTTCGCGATCCTGACAGTCGCCGGTGAGCAGAACTTTGCCACCTTCGTCGACAGCCTGCAGAAGCATCTGGACGCTTCCACGAACGAGTAGACTGGCCCGTGGGACGGCGCCTTCTACCCCGCCGGCACCCAGGCGATGCGCAGGACGTTGGTGGCGCCTGGGGTGCCGAAGGGCACGCCGGCGGTGACGACCAGGCGCTGGCCCGGCGCGGCGATGTTCTCGTCGCGGGCGACGCCGCAGGCCCGGTCGATCATGTCGGCGAAGTCGTTCGCGTCCTCGGTCTCGACGCAGTGCAGGCCCCAGCCGATCGCCAGCCGGCGGGCCGTGCCCATGCGCGGCGTCAACACCAGGATCGGCGACGTCGGCCGTTCGCGGGCGGCCCGCAGGGCGGTCGAGCCCGACGTCGTGTAGGTGACGATGGCCGCGGCCGAGATCGTCTCCGCCACCTGCCTGGCCGCCGCCGTGATCGCGTCGGCTGCCGTCGCCTCGGGGTCGGCATGCTCGGCGTCCATGATGCCGCGGTAGAGCGGGTCCGTTTCCACCCGCTCGGCGACCCGGTTCATCACCGTCACCGCCTCGACCGGATGCTCGCCGGCGGCGGTCTCGGCCGACAGCATCACCGCGTCGGCGCCGTCATAGACCGCCGTCGCCACGTCGGAGACCTCGGCCCGGGTCGGCACCGGCGCCGCGACCATGCTCTCCAGCATCTGCGTCGCCACGATCACCGGCTTGCCGGCCTGCCGCGACAGCTGCACCAGCCGTTTCTGCAAGCCCGGCACCTCCTCGACCGGCAGCTCGACGCCCAGGTCGCCGCGCGCCACCATCAGCGCGTCCGTCAGGTCGACGATCTCGTCGATGCGGTCGATCGCCGCCGGCTTCTCGATCTTGGCGATGACGCCGGCCTGGCCGGCGATCAGCTTCTTCGCCTCGGCGATGTCGTCGGGCCGCTGGATGAAGCTCATGGCGATCCAGTCGACGCCGGCGTCGAGCGCGAAGCGCAGGTCGGTACGGTCCTTGTCGGTCAGCGCGGCGACCGGCAGCACCGCGTTCGGCACGTTGACGCCCTTGCGGTTGCTCAGGCGGCCGCCGGTGACGATCCGGCAGTCGGCGAAGTCGGCGCCCGCCGTCTCGACCGCCAGCCGGACGCGGCCGTCGTCGATCAGCAGCTCGGTGCCGGCGCGCAACGCCTCGAACACTTCCGGATGCGGCAGCGGCGCCCGTGTGTCGCAGCCCGGCAGGTCCTCGAGGTCGAGGCGAAAGGCCTTGCCGTCCTCGATCATGGTCTCGCCATTGGCGATCTCGCCGATGCGGATCTTCGGGCCCTGCAGATCGGCGACCACCGATATCGGCCGGCCGGTCTCTTGCTCCAGGGCCCGGATGATCTTCAGCCGCGCGCGATGATCCGAATGGCTGCCATGGCTGAAGTTCAGCCGGAAGGCGTCCGCGCCGGCGTCGAACAGCGCGCGGATGACCGGCGGCTCGCTGCTGGCCGGTCCGAGCGTCGCCAGGATCTTGGTATTCCGCTGCCGTCTCATCGCCGCCACCTTAAGCCGCGCGACCATATCGCGCCAGCGGCCACACGCACCGAAGACGAAAAACTTCTTGTGATCTAGCGTCTTAGCTCGGATCGATGAGAATCGCGCGGAAGTCGTTGACGTTCGTCAGCGTCGGGCCGGTCGTCACCAGGTCGCCCAGCGTGTCGAAGAAGCTGTAGGCGTCGTTGTCGGCCAGCATCGCCGCGGCGTCGAGACCGAGCCCGGCCGCGCGCGCCAGCGTGTCCGGACCGATCATGGCGCCGGCATTGTCCTCGGTGCCGTCGATGCCGTCGGTATCGCAGGCGATCGCGTGGATGCCCGGCGCGCCGTCGAGCGCCAGCGCCATGCCCAGCAGGTATTCGACGTTGCGGCCGCCGCGGCCGTTGCCGGCCACCGTCACCGTCGTCTCGCCGCCCGACAGCAGCACCACGGCCCGGTTGCGGCTGCGGGCCAGCGCCGCGTGCTCGGCGCCCAGGGCCCGCGCTTCGCCCTCCAGGTCGTCGCCCAGGATCTCGACCTCGTAATCGGCGGCCCAGGCCGCTTCCGCCGCCACCGACAGGACCTTGCCCGGCGCCGCGACGAGCTTGAACATGGCGCGGCCCAGGCGCGGATCGCCCGGCTTCGGCGTTTCTTCCGCCGCGCCGGCCAGGAACCGGCTCACGCTCGCCGGCGGCTCGATGTCATACTTTTCCAGGATCGCGCGCGCGTCGGCGAAGGACGTCGGGTCGGCCACGGTCGGCCCCGACGCGATCACGGCCGGATCGTCGCCGGGCACGTCCGAGATGGCCAGCGTCAGAACCTGGGCCGGCGCCGCCGCGGCCGCCAGCCGGCCGCCCTTGATGGCCGACAGATGCTTGCGCACCGTGTTCATCTCGCCGATCGGCGCGCCGCACTGCAGCAGGGCCCGGCTGACCGCCTGCTTGTCCGCCAGGCTGATGCCTTCCGCCGGCAGCGTCAGCAGCGCCGAACCGCCGCCCGAGACCAGCACCAGCGCCAGGTCGTTCTCGCCCAGGCCCCTGGCGATCTCCAGCATCCGGCGCGACGCCGCCAGGCCGGCGGAATCGGGCACGGGGTGCGCGGCTTCCACGACCTCGATCCGCTCCGTCGGCATGCCGTGGCCGTAGCGCGTCACCACCAGGCCCTCGACCGGCGCCGTCCAGTTGTCCTCGACCGCCTTCGCCATGCTGGCCGCGGCCTTGCCGGCACCCAGGACCACGGCGCGGCCCCTCGGCGCCCGCGGCAGGTGCGGTGGAACGCAGACAGCCGGGTCCGCCGTCGCCACCGCGACGTCGAACATCGCGCGCAGCAACTCTGCTGGATTGTCGTGCATGGCCCTCAACCTACTCGTGGGTTTGAGTATATATCGATGCTGCCATATGTTCCCAATGGCGAAATCGAGGCTCTCGATAGCAAAAATGCAGGACCGGATGGCCACAATTGACACACCGTCAAAGCGCCGCGGCCGCCCGGCCATGGGCGCGGCGGGCAAGGATAGCGGCCAGGTCCAGTCCCTGGTGCGGGCCTTGACGCTGCTGAACCGCGTGTCCGAGCACGCGCACGGCGTCACGCTCACCGACCTTGCCCAGGACGCCGGCCTCGCGCCCTCGACGGCGCACCGGCTGCTGAAGAGCCTCGAGCAGATGGGCTATGTCGATCAGGACGCCGAGCGCGGTCTCTGGTTCGTCGGCGTCAAGGCCTTCACCGTCGGCAGCGCCTTCGTCAGGGCGCGGGACATCGTCGCCATCGCCCGGCCGTTCATGCGTGAATTGATGGAGGAAGCGGGCGAGTCCGTGAACCTCGCCGTACTGGACCAAGACGAGCCGGTCTATCTGAGCCAGGTCGAATGCCGGCAGGTGATGCGGGCGCACGCGCTCCCGGGCGCCCGGCCGCCGGCGCACTGCTCCGGCGTCGGCAAGGCGCTGCTGGCGGCGCTGCCGGCGCGCAACGTCGAGCGGCTGCTGGCCCGCACCGGACTGCCGCGCATGACGCCGAAGACGCTGACAACGATCGGCGATGTCGCGGCCGAGCTGGCCCGCGTGCGCGCGGCGGGCTATGCCGTGGACGACGAGGAGCAGGCCTTCGGCATGCGGTGCGTCGCCGCCGCCGTCCATGACGAGAACGGTGATGCCGTTGCCGCCGTGTCGCTGACCGGCCCGTCGGCCCGCATCGGGCCCGACCGGGTGCCCGAGCTGGGCGCGCTGGTCGGCCGCGCGGCCGCGCGCATCACCGCGGCCATCGGCGGCCGCAAGCCCGACTGACGCCCGGCCGCCGCCGGGCGGATCATGCCGGCGGCGGGAATTCCGGCTATAGTGCCTGTCATGTTGGACGACGTCGCCACACCCGCCGCCGGGACGGCCACCACCGCCGCGCCGGCCTTCGAGCTGGCAAATCCGGACGGCGCGGCCGATCTGCTGCTGATCTGCGATCACGCCAGCCGCTTCGTGCCGCCGGAATACGACTCGCTCGGGCTCGACGACAGCCTGCTGCAGCGGCATATCGCCTGGGACATCGGCGCCGCCGACGTGACCCGGCGCCTCGCCGGCCTGCTGGACGCGCCGGCGGTGCTGTGCGGCACCTCCCGCCTGGTCGTCGACTGCAACCGGCCGCACGACGATCCCAGCCTGATCCCGGCCATCAGCGACGGCATCGTCATTCCCGGCAACCGCGACGTCGACGCGGCCGAGAAGCGCCGCCGCGTCGCGCGCCATTTCGTGCCCTATCACCGCGAGGTCGAACGCCGCCTGGATCAGTTCGCGGCCCGCGGCGTGGTCCCGGCCGTGATCTCGGTGCACAGCTTCACGCCGGTGATGAACGGCGTCGAGCGGCCCTGGCATGTCGGCCTGCTGTCGGCCGTCGACCGGCGCATGGCCGCGCCGCTGGTCGACGAGCTGCGGCGCAATCCGGCGCTCACCGTCGGCGACAACGAGCCCTATACCGGCGACGATCCGCGCGGCTACGCGATCGACGTCTACGGCCATGTGCGCGGCCTGCCCATGGCCGTGTTCGAGGTCCGCCAGGACCTGATCGATACCCACCACGGCGCCGAGAGCTGGGCGCATATCCTGTTCGCCGCGCTCAGGCCGGTGCTGGCCGATCCCGGCCTCTACCGCCTGGAGCCGAAATAACCATGTCGATCCAGCAGCCATCCTTCACCCTCGGTATCGAGGAGGAGTATCTGCTGGTCGACCGCAAGACCCGCGATCTGGCGGTCGAGCCGCCGCCGTCGCTGATGGACGAGTGTGAAAAGCGGCTGCGGGGCCAGGTAACGCCGGAATTCCTGAAGTCGCAGATCGAGGTCGGGACGCGCGTCTGCGCCACCGTCGCCGACGCCCGCAAGGATCTGGCGACGCTGCGCGCGACCGTCGCCGAGGTCGCCGACAAGCACGGCCTGGCGCCGATCGCCGCCTCGACGCACCCGTTCGCCAACTGGATGACGCAGCAGCATACCCAGAAGGACCGCTATGACGATCTCGCCCGCGATCTCGCCGGCGTCGTCCGCCGGCTGCTGATCTGCGGCATGCACGTGCATTGCGCCATCGAGCCGGAAGACCTGCGTATCGACGTGATGAACCAGGTCAGCTATTTCCTGCCGCACCTGCTGGCGCTCAGCACCTCCTCGCCGTTCTGGCAGGGCGAGGACACGGGCCTGATGTCCTATCGTCTCACCGTGTTCGACGCGCTGCCGCGCACCGGCGTGCCCGAGCGCTTCGATTCCTACGGCGAATACGAGCGCCTGGTCTCGCGCCTCGTCGGCGCCGACCTGATCGAGGACGGCTCGAAGATCTGGTGGGACGTGCGGCCGAGCTGCCGGTTCCCGACGCTGGAGATGCGGATGACCGACATCTGCACCCGGCTCGACGACACCGTCACCATCGCCGCGCTCTACCGCTGCATCATCAGCATGCTCTACCGGCTGCGGCTGATGAACCAGCGCTGGCGCATCTACCCGCTGATCTGCGTGCAGGAGAACCGCTGGCGGGCCCAGCGCTACGGTCCGACCGACACGCTGATCGATTTCGGCAGCGGCGAGCAGGTGCCGCTGGCCGACCTGGTCGACGAGGTGCTGGACCTGGTCCGCGAGGATGCCGAGCGCTTCGGCTGCGTCGAGGAGGTCGAGCGTGCCCGCGACATCATCGCCCGGGGCACCAGCGCCCAGAGCCAGCGCGCGATCCATCAGCGGACGCTGGACGCGGGCGGTGACAAGCAGGCGGCGCTGCACGCCGTCGTCGACTGGCTGATCGAGGAGACCGTGCGGGACCTTTGAGGCCGGTGCGCGACCGCCTATATGACCGGAGGCTGCCCGATTCAGGAGGATGTGATGGCTGACCAGACCAAGATTGACGAAACCACCCGGGTCGAGCTGGAAGCCGCGGCCTTCCGCCGGCTTGTCGAGCATCTGCGCGCGCGCACCGATGTCCAGAACATCGACCTCATGAACCTCGCCGGCTTCTGCCGCAACTGCCTGTCGGGCTGGTACCAGGACGCCGCCGCCGACAAGGGCATCCCGCTGGAAAAGCTGGAGGCCCGCGAGATCGTCTACGGCATGCCGTTTGACGAATGGAAGGCGAAATACCAGACCGAGGCGACGCCGGAACAGAAGGCCGCCTTCGCCGAATCGCACAAGGCGGCGGGCCACTGATCGGCGGGATCACGCCGGCCATTCGGCGCGTTGCGCACGTGCCCTGATCTGAGTATGTTCGCGGCCCGGCCGGACGCGCCGGCGGGACCGTCATGCTGTCATCCACAGCACGTAATCAGTTTCAGTCATCAGGGAGCGCAGGGCCATGGCCGACGTCGGGGGCATTGCCGCGGACCGCTTACGCAGCTTCATCGAGCGCATCGAGCGGTTGGAGGAGGAAAAGGCGGCGCTGGCCGCCGATGTGCGTGAGATCTATGCCGAGGCCAAGAGCGTCGGTTTCGATCCCAAGATCATGCGCCAGGTGATCAAGCTGCGGAAGCTGGACACGGCCGAGTTGCAGGAACAGGACGCGCTGCTGGACACCTACAAGCACGCGCTGGGCATGGAGTGAACGGGATGGCACGCGAGATCAAATCGGTCGCCGTGATGGGGGCCGGCACCATGGGCGCGGGCATCGCCGCGCATTGCGCCGCCAGGGGCTTCGACGTGCTGCTGCTGGACCTGCCGGCGAAGGACGGCGACCGCAACGCCATCGCGCTCGGCGCCAGGGACCGGATGGTGACCGGCAAGCCGGCGGCGCTCGACAACGCCGCCGACGCCGAGCGGATCGCCGTCGGCAATTTCGAGGACGATCTCGCCAAGGTCGCCGGCTACGATCTGATCGTCGAGGCCGTGGCCGAGAACCTGGAGATCAAGCGCGGCCTGTTCGAGCGGCTGGAGGCGGCGCGCCGCGACGGCTCGATCCTCGCCACCAACACCAGCGGCATCCCGCTGAAGGACATCGCCGCCGACATGCCCGAGCGCCTGCGCCGGGACATCGCCGTCACCCATTTCTTCAATCCCGTCAAGGTCATGAAGCTGGTCGAGCTGGTGCCGGGCGCGGACACCGAGGCCGACGTGATGGAAAGCCTCGCCGGCTTCATCCACGGTGGCCTCGGCAAGGGCGTGGTCTGGGCCAAGGACACGGTCAACTTCATCGCCAACCGCATCGGCTGCTTCTGGATGCTGGCCGGCCTGCACGAGGCGGACAAGGCCTTCGCCGAGGGCCTGACCATCGAGGATATCGACGCGGCCATGAGCGCGCCGGTCGGCGTGCCGGCGACGGGCCTGTTCGGCCTGGTCGACCTGATCGGGCTCGACGTCATGCATCTGGTGGCCGAGAACCTGGCCGCCAATCTCGGCGCCGACGATGCCGGCCGGCAATACGCGTCGTTCCCGCCGAAGGTCGCGGCCATGCACGGGCGCGGCCAGCTCGGCCGCAAGGCCGGCGGCGGCTTCTACCGCATGCGCAAGACCGACGACGGCGGCCGCCTGAAGGAGACCTTCGATCTCGGCCGCGAGGACTGGCGCGCGGCCGCCACCGCCGAACTCGACGCCGGTCACCAGACGCTTGACGGCCTGCTGATGGCGGACGATGCGCTCGGCCGCTTCGCCTGGCGGGTGATGGGCGCGACGCTGCTCTACGCCGCCGACCTGGTGCCGGACATCGCCGACGATATCGTCAACGTCGACCGGGCCATGCGCTGGGGCTTCGCCTGGCGCCGGGGACCGTTCGAGATGCTGGACGCGCTGGGGCCGGCCAGGATCATCGACCGGCTCGCGGCCGACGGCGCGGCGCCGCCGAAGATGCTGAAGGTCTTGCGGGACGCGGGCGCCGAGAGCTTCTACCGCGACGACGGCGCCACGTTTCTCGGCGCCGACGGCCAATGGCACGCCGTTTCCTAGCCCCGCTGCTGCTGGGCGGGCTGCTCGCCGCCGCCTCCACGGCGCCGGCGGCCGAGATCATGCGCTGTTCCAGCACCGGCCTGCAGCCGCCGGTGCCGGCGACCTCGGTGTCCTGCATTTTCCCCGGCGAGAACGAAGGCCGGCGCGTCTCGCTTGCCGAACTCTACGCGGCCGGTTGGAAGATCCGGACCATGGCGCGCGAGCCGGAACGCGGCCAGCCGCCGCGTCCGGTCTGGTGGATGTATCTCGACCGCGATTAGCTCGTCCCGGAACCGAGGTCGCGCAGGAATGCCAGCAGCAGCGCGGCGACCTCTTCGGGCCGTTCCTGCTGCACCCAGTGGCCGGCGCCGTCGATCAGGTGGCAGCCCCGGAACCGCGTGCAGGCCCTGGTCCGCATGGCCTCGATGGCGCCGGGCGCCTGGTAGATGCCCCAGTCCTGCCGGCCGGCGATGAAGGCCGCCGGCACGTCGATCGTACGGCCGGCGAACAGCCGCAGATCGGCCGCGTTCCGGCCGCCCGTCACGCAGCGGTACCATTGCAGGCCGCCCTGGAAGCCGGTGCGGCCGAACGCTTCGGCATAGACCGCCAGCTCGGCGTCCGTCAGCCATTGGCAGGCGGCGATCTCGGCCGGCGACGGCATCGCCTCGGCGACCGTCTCGGCCATGCCCTTGTCCAGGTCCATGACATAGTAGGTCGGCAGCTCGGCCAGCGCGTCGGCGTGCCAGCCGGCGAGCGGATAGGGCCGGTTTTGCGGCCAGTCGGCGCTCTTGTGGTGATAGTAGGCGCGCAGGAAGTCGTGGATGCCCTGCGGACAGTCGCGCATGTCGGCGTCGGCCGCGGGCCCGGAATAGTACCACTGGTAATGCTTGCGTGGCCGGGGCAGCGCCGCGAGGTCGTCGTGGATGGTGTCGACCCTGGCGCGGGACGCGAGCGACGGCGTGCCGCCGAACGGCGCGCTCATCATCACCACCGCCGGGAACACGTCGGGGCGGATCAGCGCGCAGCAGGCGGCGACCGGCGCGCCGAAATCGTGGCCGATCACGGCGTCGACCGAGGTATGGCCCAGCGCCGAGACCAGGCCCAGGGCGTCGGTTACCAGGTTGAAGAAGCCGAACGGCGCGATCGGGTCGTCATAGGCGCCGGCCCAGCCGGTCGTGCGGCCATAGCCACGCTGGTCCGGCGCGATGACGTGATAGCCGGCCCCGGCCAGGATCGGCATCACCTTGCGCCAGCTATAGGCCAGTTCCGGAAAGCCGTGCAGCAGCAGCAGGCGCGGCCGCGCGCCGCCGTCATCGCCGGCTTCCAGCACATGCATGGTAAGGCCGTTGCCGTTGTCGACGAACCGCGCGCGGATGCCGGGCGGCAGCGTGTGGGTGTCGGTCATCGTCTCGGAACCCTTCATTCAGGCGGCGGCAAGCTTGACGATCGGGGCCGTGCCGGCGGCCGGCCGGACCTGGCCGATGACGGCGCTGGCGGCGAAACCGGCGTCATGCAGCGCCGCCAGACAGGCCTCGGCCCGCGCGGCCGGCACGCCGGCCAGCAGGCCGCCCGCCGTCTGCGGATCGAACAGCAGCGGATAGGCGGCATGGGCCGTGGAGACGCCGCCCAGGGTCTCGGCGAAGGCCTCGTTCGCCGGCTGCAGCGAACTGGCGATGCCGTCGGCCAGCAGGTCGATCGCGCCGGGCAGGACCGGCAGCGTGTCGAGCGTCAGTCGCGCCCGCAGGCCCGAGGCGCGCAGCATCTCGATCAGGTGGCCGAGCAGGCCGAAGCCGGTGACGTCGGTGCAGGCCGTGGCGCCGTGCGCCAGCAGGCAGGCGGCGGCGGCCCGGTTCGACAGCAGCATCGATTCCAGCGCCGCGTCGACCCAGTGGCTGCGTGCCCGTGCCCGCATGTCGGCGGCGAAGATCGCGCCCGTGCCGAGCGGCTTGGTCAGGATCAGGGCGTCGCCGTCCCCGAGACCGCCCTTGCGCAGCAGCCCTTCGGACGTGGCCAGCCCGTTCACGGTCAGGCCGAGGACCATCTCCGCGCCTTCGCCGGTATGGCCGCCGACCAGCGCGCAGCCCGCGTCGTCGAGCGTCTCGATCGCGCCGGCCAGGAGTTGATAGAGGTCCTGCTCGACCTTTGCCTCTGGGCCGAAGGGCAGGGTGACCAGCGCCTGCGCGGTCTGCGCTGCCGCGCCCATGGCGTAGAGGTCGCCGAGCGCGTGGTTGGCGGTGATCCGGCCGAACAGGTAGGGATCGTCGACGAAGGCGCGGAACTGGTCGACCGACTGCACCAGCAGCTTGCCGTCGGGCACCGCGATCACCGCGGCATCGTCCGGCGCGTCGAGGCCGATCGGCACGTCGCCCGGCGTTTCGACCCGCAGCCGGTCGAGGACCCGGCGCAGCACCGGGCTCGCGACCTTGGCGCCGCAGCCGCCGCAGCGCATGTCGGTGGCCGCCGCGCCACCGTCCGCGTCGCCCGCGTCCATTCGCGGCAGTTCCTGGTACTTCCGCATCCAGCGCCGGTCGATCCAGTCCTTCCAGCGCCAGACCCAGCGTCCTTCCAGGGCGATGTTGCCGTAGGAGGCGACGGCATTGCGGTCGCCGCTGGAGATCAGCGACAGGAAGCGCGGCTGCGGACGATAAGGCCGCAAGGTCTCGCCGGCGGCGGCGCGGCGCAGGTTGCGGGCCAGCACCGGTCCCTGGCGCACGGCATAGACACCGGCCTTCGGCAGCCCGCGGCCCTCGATGGCGGCGATGTCGCCGGCGGCGAACACGCCCGCGTGCGAGACCGACCGCAGGCTGTCGCCGACCCGGATGAACCCGGCCGCGTTCAGCGCCAGGCCGGTGTCGCCCAGCCAGGCGGCGGCGCCGGCATGGGTCGCCAGGACCGCGGCGTCGAATTCGATTTCGGCGCCGCTTTCGCAGCGTAGGCGGTCGGCCTCGAAGGCGACGACGTTTTCGCCGGTCCGCAGCGTCACGTCCCGGCTGCGCATGAAGCCCCGCATGGTCCGGCGCACGGCCGGGCTGTGGTTCGGCAACGGCTCGACCGCGTTGCTGACCACCGTCACCGACAGGCCGGCCGTGTCGATGCCGTTCTCGGCCAGCAGTTGCGCCAGCCGGTGCCGCAGCGACAGGCTCAACTCGACCCCGCCGGCGCCGCCGCCGACCACGACCAGCCGGAACCGGCCGGCCTTCGCCAGCACCGCCCGTTCGATCGCCGCCCGCCGGTCCAGGAACAGGTCGACCGGCTTGACCGGAATGGCGTGCGTGTCGGCGCCGGCGATCGCCGACCGGTCCGGTGTCGAGCCGATGTCGATCGACAGCGTGTCGAAGCCGACCGGCGGCCGGCCGTCGCAGTGCACGAGCCGTCGGTCGAGATCGATGCCGATGGCGCTGGCATGGTAGAGCCGGGCACCGGCGAAGCGGGCGAGCGGCTGCAGGTCGATATGGCTTTCGTCGCGGCTGTAATGGCCGGCGATCAGGCCCGGCAGCATGCCGGAATAGGGCGTGTGCACGTCGCGCGTGATCAGCGTCAGCCGCAGGCCCGGCTGCGGCCGCATGCCGAAGGACTTCAGCACGTCGACATGGCTGTGGCCGCCGCCGACGAGAACCAGATCGTGCGTGACCGGCTCGTTCCGTTTCACTCTTCGTTCCTCCCGGCGTCCCCCGCGCCGGGAGACGACGTCAACTCCGTTGCCAGATCCGCTTGGCCTGCGACAGCGCCTCGGCGACCCGGCCGTCGATCTCTTCCGAGGTCAGCGTGCTCAGCGGATGGGCGATCACCACCGGTTCCAGCCCGTCCATGCCCAGGGCGGCCCGCTGCACCTCGGCCTCGCGCACGAACGCCGTCGTGACGATGACCGCTGTCGGCAGGCCCCGGGTCTCCAGGCTCACGGCGTCATGCATACAGCACGACGTGCAAGAGCCTCAGTCGCCGATGGCGGTCAGCACCACGTCGTTGCCGGCGACGATCTCGTCGATCAGCGCCGGCGCCGCGTTCTTGGAAAAACTCTCCTTGCAGTAATGGTTGACCTCGGCGAAGCGGATCTCGTCCGACAACTGGCTGCTGATCCGGCGCAGCAGCTTGCCGGCGTTCCATTTGCTGTTGTCCAGCACCGCCAGCCGCAGACCGTCGAGGCCGGCGGCGCGCGCGGCCAGCGGCGTCGCTTCGGCGTCGACGACGCCGCGCGGGTCGTAGACGCGGACGCCCCGGCCGTTGTCCTGCGATGTCATATGCGTTTCCTCCATGGATCTTCTAGAGGTAGCAGGTGCCGTCGACGCAGACCGGACCGCTTTGCGGCGCGGCGCCGTCGATACCGCGCAGCACCGGGCCGCTCATATGGCCCCAGCCGGGGATGAAGGCCGAGAACCGGCCGGCCGCGCCGCCGGCGACGAACAGGTGGATGTGATCCCGGTCCGGCACGATCGGGATGCGGGAGTCGGGATCGCGGCGGTACCAGCGTGGCAGGTTGCGGTTATAGACCTTGCCGTAGCGATGGTCGAAGGCGATATCGCCGAACCGGTTCCAGGCGTTCGACCAGAGATAGGACCGGATGTCGTGGCGGGTCCAGCCGTCGCCGGCGATGGTCGCCGCGTGCTCGGGGCCCAGCACGACGGCGCAGTGACCGCTGCTGACGGCGTTGTTGTGCGCGAAGGTCGCCATGGCCGAAACGATGCTGTCCAGCACGCCGCGGGCGTCGTTGGCGACGTGGTTGGTGACGCTGTGCGGCCCCTCGGCGGCGATGACGAAGACCGAGGAATCTTCCGGTCCGAAGCCTTTCTCGACGTGATAGGGCGCGAACGGGCTCGCTTCCTCGTTCTCGGCGATGCAGTAGGTGTATTTGCCGGGATGGCCCAGCGCGCTCTTGTCCAGGTCGTCCGGCCAGGCGCCGCCGACGTTCAGCAGCACCAGGCGGATGGCCCGGCCGATGGTGGCGTTCGCGCGGTTGCCCGAGCCGAAGACGTTGCAGCCGGCATTCATGCCGATGCGGCCGCGGATCGGGCCGTTGACCACCAGCAGCGGCGCCGCCATGTGCGTCGTCGCCTGCACGCCGTTCAGGTTGAAGGCCGGCGCGCAGAGCGCCAGGATCGCCGCGCGCACGACGGGCGCATAGTCGGGCCGGCAGCCGGCCATGACCATGTTGATCGCCAGTACCTGGCGGGTGAGGCCGCCCCAGCGCGGCGGCACCCGGCATTCGACCCGGTCCGGCTCGCCGCCCAGTGCTGCGACCATGGCGGCGACGCTCTCGGGCGTCGGCGGCACCACGGGCAGGCCGTCGGTCAGGCCCTGCTCGAAGTACCATTCGACCGCGTCCGCGCCGTCGGGCAGCGTCATGGTGCCGTCGTCGCGGCCGGCGAAGGCGTCGACGCGGGCGTGATCGTTCATTCCTGGCGTCCCGATCGGTCCAGAACTGGCGGAAGAGAGTGGGAGTTGAACCCACCAGGCACGTCTAACGCCCCTCACCGGATTTGAAGTCCGGGCGCCCCACCGGGGTGCGATTCCCTTCCGCTGGCCGAAATCCTAGGCCCGCGCGCCGGCCGGGATCAAGCACGTATTAACAGGGGTAATCCCCGCTACTAATAGGGACTGTCCCTATTAATAGCTTTTGAAATCAATAGTTTGGCTTGCCGAAGGCGTCGTCGGCGGTCTGCAGGACCCGCCGCCGCTCGCCGACGCGGCGGGTGACGTGGGCGGCGTCGAGGAATTCCAGCACCTCGATCGTCAGGTTCCGGCCGATGCCCGAGCGGTCCCGGTATTCGGCCGCGCTGAACAGGCCGTCGGCGGCGCGCGCCGCGGTTTCCTCGGCGATTTCCGCCAGGCGGTGCACGGCGGCCGGCGGATAATAGCGGTTCGGCGCCACCCGCAGCAGGTGGCCGAGGCGGGTCGCGCGGCCGAGAAAACCCTCCGTCGCCTCGACGTCCAGGTCGAGATCGGCGGCGAGCTCGCGCACGCGCGGCGGCCGGATGCCGCCCTCGGCGATCAGCGGCTCGGCCCGCCGCCAGAGTGCCGCGTCCTCGGGCGTCATCTCGGCCCGGTGATCGGGCAGGCGCAGGCTCAGGCCGTCGCGGCGCAGCGCGCCGTCCTGCAGCAGCCGGGCGACGGTGGCGGCCATCAGGGCGGTGGCGACGGGGTGGCCGAGCGCCCGCCGCAGGATCGTTTCCGCCGGTCCCAGGCTGTCGGGGTGTTGGGCATGCCAGCGTTCGAGGGTGTCCAGCACATCGTCGCGCAAGGCCCGCCAGCGATTCCTCGACAGGCCGACCGCCCGTTCGGCGACGGTAAGGCGCACCAGGTCTTGGCCGCGCCACAACGCGTCGGCCGCCTCGGGCGTCAGGTTCCAGGCGGTGGCGAAGTTTTGCAGGTCGACCAGACCGTCGGCCTGATCCAGAAGCGAGGCCAGTGCCCCGGTGGGCGTCGGCGCCGCCATCGCCGCGAGCTGCGCCAGGCGGGCCGGGCGGGCCCGGCCACGCGGCGGCGGAAACGGGTCCAGCACCATGCCGCCGGCGATGGTCCGCCGCGCCGACTGGTCGCGCAGGATGAAACGGTCGCCGCGCAGCGCGCCGATCGGCTGGTCGAGCACGAGCTGCACCAGGCCCGTGTCGCCCGGCGCGATCTGTCTCGGACCGAGAACGGCGACGCGGCCGGTGACGTCGCTCGCGGCCGCGTGCACGTGCACCGGGGTCCAGTGCGTCAGGGCGCGGGCTTCGCCGCCCAACACGGTCAGCCTGGCGTCGAACCGCCGGGCCGGCGCATGCGCTTCGGGCGCGACGATCCAATCGCCGCGCCGGACCGTGACCCGCCGCAGGTCCGGGCCGGTGATGTTGAGGGCGCAGCGCTGGCCGGCGACGCCCGTTTCGGCCGCCCGGTCGAGGGCGCGGAGGCCGCGGACCCGGACCGGCACGCCCTGCGGCGACAGCAGCAGTTGATCGCCGGCCGTGACGCGGCCCGCCATCACCGCGCCGGTGACGACGAGGCCCGCCCCCGACACGGTGAAGCCGCGGTCGATGGCCAGCCGGAAATTGCCCTCGGCGTCACGGTCGCGGCCGGTCTGCGCCGCCGTCAGCAGTGCCTCGCGCAGCGCGCCGACGCCCGCGCCCGTCAGGCCCGATACCGGATAGACGTCCGCGTCCGCCAGCGCCGTGCCGGCCACGACCCCGCGCACCGCCGCCGTGACCGCGTCGACCCGCGCGTCGTCCACCCGGTCGACCTTGCTGATCGCCACCGCGCCGCGCGGCACGCCCAGCAGCTCGAGAATGGCCAGGTGCTCGCGCGTCTGCGGCATCGGGCCGTCGCCGGCGGCCACCACCAGCAGCGCGTAGTCGATGGCGGCGACGCCGGCGGCCATGTTGCGCACGAAGCGCTCGTGTCCGGGCACGTCGACGAAGCCCAGCACCTCGCCGCCGCCGAGATCGTGGTAGGCGAAGCCGAGATCGATCGACAGGCCGCGCTGCTTCTCCTCCGGCAGGCGGTCGGTGTCGACGCCGGTCAGCGCCTTGATCAGCGCCGTCTTGCCATGGTCGACATGACCGGCGGTGGCGACCAGCATCGGCGGCCGTCGCTCAGGACAGGTCCAGCGCGCCGAGCTGGCCGACGAAGCCGTCTTCGTCCTCCAGGCAGCGCAGGTCGAGCAGCAGCGCGTCGTCGGCGACGCGGCCGATCACCGGCGTCGGCAGGCGGCGGAACGCGGCGGCCAGGCGTTTCAGGGCCCGTCCCGTGCCCCGCTTGCCGGCCCGCGGGCGGATCGCCAGCGCCGCGCTCGGCAGGGCGTCGACCGGCAGCGCGCCGCTGCCGATCTGGCTGCGGCAGGCGACGACGGCGACGGTCGCGATATCGCCGAATTGACCCGCGACGACTGTGCGCACCCGCTCGGCAAGCGCGCGGATCTCGCCTTCCGGCCGGCTCAGCAGCCGCAGCGCCGGCAGCCGCGCGGCCAGCCGGTCGGGATCGCCATAGAGCCGCAGCACCGCCGACAGGGCAGCGAGCGTCATCTTGTCGAGCCGCATGGCCCGCTTCATCGGGTTGCGCTTGATCCTCTTCACCAGGTCGGCGCGGCCGACGATGATGCCGGCCTGTGGCCCGCCCAGCAGCTTGTCGCCGCTGAAGGTGACGATGTCGGCGCCGGCGGCGATGGCGTCGGCCGGCGTCGGCTCGTAGGGCAGGCCGAAGCGGGTCAGATCGGTGAGCGTGCCGCTGCCGAGATCGACCACGAAGGGCAGGTCGGCGGCATGCGCGATGCGGGCGAGATCGCACTCGGCGACCTCGGCGGTGAAGCCCTGGACCACGTAGTTGCTGGTATGCGCCTTCATGATCAGGGCCGTGCCGGGCCCGAGCGCGGTCTCGAAATCGGCGGCGTGCGTGCGGTTGGTGGCGCCGACCTCGACCAGCCTGGCGCCGGCGCGGGCCATGATGTCGGGCAGGCGGAATGAGCCGCCGATCTCGATCAGCTCGCCGCGCGAGACCAGCACCCGCCGGCGCAGGGCCAGCGTGTTCAGCGTCAGCAGCACCGCCGCGGCGTTGTTGTTGACGACGGTCGCCGCCTCGGCGCCGGTCAGTCGGCAGATCCAGTCGGCGACATGGTCGTCGCGGTCGCCGCGTTTGCCGGCTTCGAGGTCGTATTCCAGGTTCGAGGCACGGTCCTGCACACCAACCTCGGCCGGGCGCCGCTGCCGCGGGAAGCGCTGGAGGCCATGACCGCCGTGGCGGCCGGCGCCTCGAACCTGGAATACGACCTCGAAGCCGGCAAACGCGGCGACCGCGACGACCATGTCGCCGACTGGATCTGCCGACTGACCGGCGCCGAGG
>JANQKO010000220.1 GCA_028281075.1 Alphaproteobacteria bacterium
CGAGCTTGCCCATAGCGTAGCCCAGCAGGCCGAACAGAAACACCAGCTGGATATCGAACACCGAGCCGCGCAGCGCATAAGCGCCGGCCGATGCGATCACCAGCACGGCCGGGAACAGGAGTCGCTTGGGCACGGCGACAACGCGCCGGGCCATGCGGATCAGACCGTGGCCGAGGATCAGGTTGAAGAAGTTGGCGATCAACAGCGCGGTGAAGATGGCGTAGATCTCGATCGGGTTTTCCTGGAACACCACCGGCCCCAGCGTGATGCCCTGGATCAGAAACGCGCCCATAATCAGCGCCGCCGCGATGTCGCCCGGAATGCCGAAGGCCAGCAGCGGGATCATGTTCGAGCCGGAGACGGCGTTGTTGGCGGCCTCGGCCGCGGCCACGCCCTCGATCTCGCCCTTGCCGAAATTCTCCGGCCGTTTCGAGGCGCGCTTGGCCTCGCCATAGGCCAGGAAGGCGGCGACGGTGGCGCCGAGCCCCGGCATGGCGCCGATCAGCGTGCCCATGCCGGACGATTTCACCAGCGTCGGCAGGCAGCGCCGGAACTCGGGCCAGGAGATCCGGTTGTCGGCCCGCTTGGTCGAGAACGAGACGGTCTGCCGGGCGAGCTTGTGCAGCGGCTGCTCCATCTGGCGCAGGGCTTCGGAGACCGCCAGCATGCCGATCAGCATGGGGATCAGGCCGATGCCCTCCTCCAGCTCCAGGCTGCCGAAGGTCAGCCGGGGCGTGGCGGCGATGGGGTCGAGGCCGATCATGCCGATGCCCATGCCCAGCAGCACCGCCACCAGGCCCTTCCACAGCGAGCGGCCGGACAGCGCGCTGAGCGTGACCAGCGAGAAGGCGGTCAGCAGCATGTATTCCGGCGGTCCGAAATGCAGCGCGATGGCGGCCAGCGCGCCGGCCGCCAGGATCAGGCAGATGTCGCTGAAGGCGTCGCCGAACACCGACGAATAGAGCGCCATCTTCATGGCCTTGCCGCCCTTGCCCTGCTGCGCCAGCGGATAGCCGTCGAGCACGGTGGCGGCGGCGGCGGGCGCGCCGGGCGTCTTGACCAGGATGGCGGTGATGCTGCTGCCGAACAGCGATCCCTTGAACATGCCGAGCAGCATCGGAATGCCGATCCAGGGATCGAGATAGTAGGTGTAGGGGACCAGCAGGGCGACCGCCATGGAGGCCGTCAGGCCGGGCACCGCGCCCAGGATCTGGCCGGCGATCAGGCCGACGAACACGGCGACCAGCGCCTCGGGCGAGGCCGCCAGCAGCATGCCGTTGATGATGCTGTCCATGTCCGGCCGTCAGCCCGCGAGGTCGGCCAGCAGCGGTTCGATCCAGTGCCCGCGCGGGAGAAAGATGTTGAAGCCGTATTCGAAGGCCAGGAACAGCCCGCCGGTCACGGCCACCGGCGGCGCGGTCAGAAAGACCGGCCGGCGCTCGCCCAGGATCAGCGAGGCCGTGACGATGAACAGCAGGCTGGAGGGATAGAAGCCGAGGCCCGGAACCAGCAGGAAGGCGAACAGCAGGCAGGCGCCGATGACCGACAGCGCCTGCGCGCCGATGCGCCGCCCGGCCGCCTCGATCTCGACGACGGCCAGAGCCGGGGTCAGCCACAGGCGCAGCAGACGGACCAGCATCACCGCGCCGGCCAGCAGGGCGACCAGGTAGACCGTGAAGCTGGGCGGCAGGCCCTGGGCGTAGCCGAAGCCTTCCGGGTCCTCGACGCTGGCCGGCACGACCCAGAGCACGATTCCGGCGACACCCGTCAGCAGCGCGATCAGCAGCAGCGCCTCACGTTGTCGCGGCGTCGACGGCATCGCCGGAATCCAGCTCTTTTCGGTCGTCGTCCGGGACCGATCAGTTCAGATCGATCTTCGACAGCACCTCGCCGGCGGTCTTGTAGTCCGCGTGCACCGTCTTGGTGAAGTCGGCCGAGTTGGCGAATTTCGGCGTCGCCTTCAGCTTCCGCAGCAGGTCCTGGAACTTCGCCGAGGCGACGATCTCGGCCAGCACGGTGTCCCACTTGTCGGTGACGTCCCTGGGCAGGCCGGCGGGACCGGCGAGACCGAAGAAGATCGCCGGCGCCAGCGGATAGCCGGCCTCGGTGAGCGTCGGCACGTCGGGCGCGGCGGGATTGCGGTTCGGCGTCGTCTCGGCCAGCAGGCGCACCTTGCCGTCGGCCAGCGGCGCCGCGAAATCGGTGATCGCCGCCATGTCGATGGTCTTGCCCAACAGCGCGGCCAGCGCCTTGGCGCCGCCCTTGGACGGGATGAAGGTGGTCTTGGCGCCTTCCTGCGCGAAGGCCGCCTGCACGGCGACGTGCGGGCCGCCGCGCTGCACCGCCGCCGACCAGCGCAGGCCGCCGGGATTGGCCTTGGCGAAGGCCATCAGGTCGTCGAGGGTTTGCCAGTCGCTGTCCGCGCGCACCACGACCGGCACCGGGCTGGAGACGAACTGGCCGATATAGGTGAGGTCGGTCAGCGGATCGTAGGGCGCCTTCATCATGTGCGTGCGGATGGTGATCGGGCTGGTCGAGATGAAGCCGATGGTATAGCCGTCCGGCTTCGACTTCGCGACCGCGCCGATGCCGATGGTGGCGCCGCCGCCGGTCTTGTTCTCGACCACGAAGTTCACGCCCATGATGTCGCTGGCCATGTCGGCGATGAAACGCGACGTGGTGTCGCCGCCGCCGCCGGCCGAGTAGGGCACGATCAGCTTGATCGGCTTCGACGGATAGCTGTCGGCCGCCGCCGTCTGTCCGAGGGCCATGACCGCCAGGCCGCCGAGGATGGCCGGCAACAGAAATCGATGTTTTGGCATTGTCGTTGCTCCCTGTTCTGGGCTGCTTTGTGGGCTGCCGCCGGGCCGGACCGGCGCTTTTGTCGCGCCGTCGTCCCCTTGGGCTGCAAAAGCCTAACCAGCGGTAGCAATGACGACAAATGCCAAGTTATGATGACATTATGAATAAAACTCATGGAATTTCCACCGACCCATGAACTTCCGGCGTCTGCAGGCCCTGCGGGCCGTGATCGAATCCGGCTCGGTGACCGAGGCGGCCGGGCTGATGAACCTGACCCAGTCGGGCGTTAGCCGGCTGATCGCGGCGCTGGAAGACGATGTCGGGTTTGCCATCTTCGAGCGCCGCCGCGGCCGCCTGCAGATCACCGCCCGTGGCGAGGCCTTTTTCCGCGAGGTCGAGCCGCTGCTGGCCGGCATCGACCAGCTCGCGCCGATCGCCGAGGAGATCCGCACCGACCGGTTCGCGCGCCTGCGCCTGGTCGCGCTCAACTCGCAGATGCACGGTCTGGTGCCGCTGGCGCTGACCCGGTTCTCGCGGGCGCATCCGACGGCCGCGGTCACGCTGACCATGCGCAGCCGGCGCGAGCTGATCCACTGGACGGCGGGCCAGCAGTTCGATCTCGGCCTCGCCGCCCTGCCGGTGGAGCAGCCGGCGCTCCATGTCGAGCCGTTCATCGGCTTTCCGGTCGTCGTCGCGCTGCCGCCCGGACACCGGCTGGCGGACCGCGCGGGCGTGCCGGTCGGCGATCTCGCCGGCGAGCCGCTGATCAGCCTCGATCCGTTCGGCCTTTTCGAGCCGGGGGTGCGCGGCCGCTTCCTGTCGGCCGGCGTCGAGCCGCGAGTCAAGTTCGAGACCACGTCCATGCTGCTGGCCGGCCAGCTCGTCGCCCAGGGCCTGGGCATCGCCATGATCGATCCGTTCGTGGCCAATACGCTGCGCCCGCACGGCATCGAGATACGGCCGCTGGTGCCGGCCCTGACCTACGAGTACGGCCTGATCTGGCCGGCCGGGCGGTCGCGGTCGCCGCTGGCGCTGAGCTTCGCCGCCTGCGCCGCCGAGGTCGCCGAAACCCTGGCCGCGCCCTGGCGCCTTTGACCCATGTCAACGTCGGCCGCGCCCTTGGGGGTAGCGTGACGGCCGAGGGCAGGAGTCGTCCGGGGAGCTGGGCCGATGCTGAACATGAGCACCGACAAGGTCTGTTATATCGTCGTCAAGGCGCGCGAATTCGACGTCAAGGAGGCGCCCGAGGGCATGTATGACGGCTCGGACGCGGCCGATGACGGCTTCGCCGCGGTGCTGGAGGACACGCCCGACGATCCGGTGCTCGAGGAGTTGACCAGCTTCCTCGGCGATCTCAACGTCGACGAGATGGAACAGCTTCTGGCCCTGACCTGGCTCGGCCGCGGCGACTATACCGTCGACGACTGGCAGGACGCGCTGGCGCAGGCGCGCGAGGTGCGCGACGAGACGGCGCCGCAATACCTGCTGGGCATCCCGCTGCTGGCCGATTATCTGGAGGACGGCCTGTCGCGCTTCGGCCTGACCTGCCAGGACTTCGAGATGGGCCACCTCTGACGGCCGGCGGCGGTGTGACGTGCGGGTCAGCCGGCCAGGTCGTGGACCTGAAGGCCGCCGTCGCAATGCCGCAGCATGGTGTGGCAGGCCTGCGGCTCGGTGCCGTCGTCGGTCAGCGCGGCCCACAGCAGCACGGCGCCGTCGTCCAGCCGGTCCGACAGGTCGGCAGCCAGCCGTGGCGGCAGCCAGCGGCCGGCCAGCATGTCGAAACGGGTGACATCGGGCGGATTGCGGGCCAGCAGGTAATCGGCGAACGGCCCGTCCGAGGCGACGAGCTGGCCGTCGCGCCCGACGATGCCGAGGCGGGTCATCGGCGTTCCGACGATCCGCGCGGGCCAGTCATAGGCCGCCGGCTGCCGGAGCCGTGGCCGCAACCGCACCGGCGCCGCGGTCAGCGGTTCCAGCCGCATGCCGAGCAGGTCCTCGACACGCGGCTGGCTGCCGACCAGGGTCA
>JANQKO010000227.1 GCA_028281075.1 Alphaproteobacteria bacterium
ATGGGCACCCGACCGCCGGCGCGGCGCTTGCCCGCGAAGCCCATGGATGCCGGCCTCCGCCGGCATGACGACCGGGTGATTGCTCCGCACGGTAAATCAATAGGGACAGTCCCTAATAGATGACGTTCTTCGGCCAGGATCGGCTGGACGTCTTCATCTGGCGCCTGAAGCGGAACGGCCTTGAACCCAGAACCCGGTAGGTTTCTATCATTCGGAAATAGTTGCGTATGATGGAAAAATAAGCTGGACCGGTCGCGACCGAACCGCCATATTCCCGAAAAGCGGAAGCAGGGGAGGGCAACGGCATGGCCGCGCGTATCGAAAAGAGTGGATTGCAGGTCGCGACCGTCCTGCACGACCTGGTCGCCGACGAGATCACACCCGGCACCGGCATCGCGGCCGACTCGGTCTGGGCCGCCTTCGCCGACATCGTCCGGGACCTGGCGCCGAAGAACGCCGCGCTGCTGCGGAAACGCGCCGACCTGCAGGCGAAGATTGACGCCTGGCACCTGGAACGCCGGGGCCGGCCCGTCGACCATGCCGCCTACAAGGCCTTCCTGACCGAGATCGGCTATCTCGTGCCCGAGGGCGGCGATTTCCGGATCGATCCGCCCAACAACGACCGCGAGATCACCGAGATCGCCGGGCCGCAGCTCGTGGTGCCGGTGATGAACGCCCGCTTCGCGCTGAACGCCGCCAATGCCCGCTGGGGAAGCCTCTATGACGCGCTCTACGGCACCGACGTCATCCCCGAGACCGACGGCGCTGGGAAGGGGACGGGCTACAACCCGGTCCGCGGCGCCAAGGTCGTCGCCTTCGCGGCCGGGTTCCTCGACGAGGCCGCGCCGCTCGCCGCCGGCAGCCATGCCGACGCCACGGCCTATCGCGTCGCCGACGGGCAGTTGTCGGTGACACTTTCTGACGGTGGCGAGACCGGGCTCGCCCGGCCGGCGCAGTTCGCGGGCTTCGGCGGCGATGCCGGCGCGCCGTCGGCGGTGCTGCTGGTCAACAACAACCTGCATGTCGAGATCCGGATCGACGCCGACCATCCGATCGGCCGCGACCATGCCGCCGGCGTCAAGGATGTGGTGCTGGAGGCGGCGATCACGACGATCCAGGACTGCGAGGACTCGGTCGCCGCTGTCGACGCCGAGGACAAGGTCGTGGTCTACCGCAACTGGCTCGGCCTGATGCGCGGCGACCTGGAAGACACGTTCGAGAAGGGCGGGTCGCTGATGACGCGGCGGCTCAATCCCGACCGCGCGTTCACGGGCCCCGACGGTGCCGCCTTCACCCTGCCGGGGCGCAGCCTGCTGCTGGTCCGCAACGTCGGCCACCTGATGACCACGGACGCCGTGCTTACCGCCGATGGCGGCGAGGTGCCGGAAGGCTTTCTCGACGCCATGCTGACCAGCCTGATCGCGCTGCACGACCTGAAAGGCGAGGGCGCGTTCCGCAACAGCCGGACCGGCAGCGTCTACATCGTCAAGCCGAAGATGCACGGGCCCGAGGAGGTCGCCTTCGCCTCCGAGCTGTTCGCCCGCGTCGAGGACGCGCTGGGCCTTGCCCGCAATACGCTCAAGATCGGCGTCATGGACGAGGAGCGCCGCACCACGGTCAACCTCAAGGAATGCATCCGCGCCGTGCGCGAACGGCTGTTCTTCATCAACACCGGCTTCCTCGACCGCACCGGCGACGAGATCCATACCAGCATGGAGGCGGGCCCGTTCCTGCCCAAGGAGGCGATCAAGGCCCAGCCCTGGATCGCGGCCTATGAGGACTGGAGCGTCGATATCGGCCTGGAGACCGGCCTCAGGGGCCGGGCCCAGATCGGCAAGGGCATGTGGCCCAAGCCCGACGAGATGAAGCAGATGATGGACGCGAAGCAGGGCCACCCCGAGGCCGGCGCCAACTGCGCCTGGGTGCCGTCGCCGACCGCCGCCACGCTGCATGCCATCCATTATCATCGCGTCGACGTCGCCGCCCGCCAGGACGAACTGGCCGAACGCGGGCGCGCCAGCCTCGACGACATCCTGCGCGTCCCGCTGCTCGCCGGGACCAACCTCTCGCCCGACGAGATCAGGGCCGAGATCGACAACAACGCGCAAGGCATCCTCGGCTATGTGGTGCGCTGGATCGACCAGGGCGTCGGCTGCTCCAAGGTGCCCGACATCGACGATGTCGGCCTGATGGAGGACCGCGCCACCTGCCGCATCTCCAGCCAGCACGTGGCCAACTGGCTGCACCACGGCATCTGCGCCGAGGACCAGGTGCGCGAGGCGATGCGGCGCATGGCCGCCGTCGTCGACCGCCAGAACGCGGGCGACCCGGATTACCGCGACATGGCGCCCGATTTCGACGCTAGCATCGCCTTCCAGGCCGCCTGCGACCTGGTGTTCAAGGGCCGGGCGCAACCCAGCGGCTATACCGAGCCCATCCTGCATGCCCGGCGGAAAGAGGTGAAGGCGACGCCGGGCTAACTATCGGCCACCGGCACCACCTCGATCTCCGCCCGCTCGCGGCGCAGCGCCACGGCGAGCCGGGCCGGCAGCATGCGGAAGCTGGCGACCGTCAGGCGCTTGCCCGACCGCAGGCGGGTCGGATGGATCTCCAGGTCAAGCACGATGTCGAGGTCGCCGAACAGGGCATGCATCTGGTCCTGCTGCCGCGGGCTGAACTCGTCGGGCTGCACCGGGCGCAGGCAGCGCAGGAGGCGGATCCCGGCGTCGAACAGACCGTCGACGGGATAGCGGTCCATCAGCGCATGATCCCAGGCGCGCCATTTGCAGCGCGAGGTGCGGCCGATCAGGTCGTCATGGTGGTCGCCGGGATCGATCTGGCGATAGCCGTGCGAGAAGCCGAGGAACTTGTGATCGTCGTCGGGGTCGGTCCATACCACGCTGCGCGCGTCCGTCCGCAGCCGGTCCAGCAGGACCGCGTCGGTGCAGACGCCGTCGCGCCAGGGCGGGGCCGGCGCCGCGCCGGCCCGGCCGTCGATCAGCCGGCAGAGTTTGCGCGCGGCGCGCAGATCGGGCGCCTGCACGCCGCGTTCCCAGCGGCTGACGGTGGTCGGACTGACGCGCAGCGCGTCGGCCAGATCTTCCTGGCTGATCTGGTGCTGCCGGCGATAGCGGCGGATGTCGCGCGACAGATCCATGCGTCCATGCTGTGCCCGCGACCCGTTCGTGCCGGTCAAACGACCAGTAAACGCCCTGGCACGATCCGGGGTCGCCCGATTAGGGTCGGATCATATACACCGATCGCCACCGAGCGATAGGGGGTTGCGGGGGCGCCGTTGGCTCAAGACGGCGCCCCGTCCTGTTTCAGGCCAGCGCGTAGTTCAGGTCGGCGATCAGGTCGTCGATGTCCTCGATGCCGACCGACAGCCGCACAAGGCTGTCGGAGATGCCCAGTTCGGCGCGGATTTCGGGCGGAATCGAGGCATGCGTCATGATCGCCGGATGCTCGATCAGGCTCTCGACGCCGCCCAGGCTTTCGGCCAGCGCGAACAGCTCGGTGCGTTCCAGGAACCGCCGGCTTTCGCCGAGCCCGCCCTTCAGGATCGCTGTCACCATGCCGCCGAAGACATCCATCTGCCGCCGTGCCAGGTCGTGCTGCGGATGGCTCGCGAGGCCGGGATAGTGCACGGTCTCGACCTTGTCGTGCGCGTCGAGATATTCGGCGACGGCCCGCGCGTTCTCGCTGTGCCGCTCCATGCGAATCGAGAGCGTCTTCAGGCTGCGCATGGCGAGGAAGCTGTCGAACGGGCCGGCGACGCTGCCGACGGCGTTGTGCAGGTAGGCCATCCGCTCGCGCAGGCCGGCGTCGTCGCGCACCACGACCACGCCGCCGACGATGTCGGAATGGCCGTTCAGGTATTTCGTGGTCGAATGCATGACGATGTCGAAGCCGTGGTCCAGCGGCCGCTGCACATAGGGCGAGGCGAAGGTGTTGTCGGCGACCGTCAGGATGCCGCGCTGCCTGGCGGTCTCGGCGATGGCGGCGAAGTCGACCAGGCGGAGCAGGGGATTGGTCGGCGATTCGGCCCAGATCATCTTCGTGTTCGGCCGGATCGCCGCTGCCAGCGCCGCCGGGTCGGACAGGTCGGCATAGCTGAATTCCAGGCCCGCCGAGCGCTTGCGCACATTCTCGAACAGCCGGTAGGTGCCGCCATACATGTCGTCCATGGCGATCACGTGGTCGCCGGAGTCCAGCAGTTCCAGGATCGTGCCCGACCCGGCCAGGCCGGAGGCGAAGGCGTAGCCCTGGGCGCCGTTCTCCAGGTCCGCGACGCAGGCCTCGAAGGCCATGCGGGTCGGGTTCTGGCTGCGTGAATACTCGTAGCCCTTATGAACGCCGGGGCTTTCCTGCACGTAGGTCGAGGTGGCGTAGATCGGCACCATGATCGCGCCGGTCGTCGGGTCCGGCGCCTGTCCGGCGTGAATGGCTCGTGTCGCGAACCCCTGGCGGTTCGGTTTTCTGGTCATCTGGTTCCTGTCTTTCTCATCCGTGCCGCCCACAGCCCTCACCCCAACCCTTGAACGTATACGTTCAAGCCCGCAAGCGGGAGAGGGGGCCGCCATCGCTTCGGTTTGTTGCCCCTCTCCCGCGCGCGGGAGAGGGAGGGACCCGCGAGCGGTAGCTCGTGGGAGGGTGAGGGCTGCGTCATGCAAGACCGCCGACGCTAGGCCGCTCCCAACCGCAGATAGTTGATCAGATCGACCTTGGTGATCAGCCCGAGAAACGCGTCCCCGTCGACCACGATCGCCACGCGGTCGGCGCGGAAGATCGGCAGCAGGGCGTCGACCGGGTCGGTCGGCGCGATCACTTCCAGCTTCGCGGTCATCGAATCCGCGACAGGCGCGCCGAAGCGCTCGGGGTGGTGGAAGGTCGCCAGCAGCAGGTCCGACTCGTCGATGATGCCGACGATGCGGCGGTCGTCCAGCACCGGCAGTTGCGAGACGTCGTAGAGCCGCATGCGCATATAGGCGGTGCCGAGCGGCTCGCGCGGGCCGACCGTGACCACGGCATGGTCCGTCGCGCGCCGCATGATCAGGTCGCGCAGGTCGCCGAAGCGCTGCCGCTCGATGAAGCCCTCGGTGATCATCCAGTAGTCGTTGTACATCTTCGGCAGATACTTGTTGCCGCTGTCGCAGACGAAGGTGACCACGCGCTTCGGCTCGCTCTGCCGCCGGCACCAGCGCAGGGCCGCCGTGATCAGCGTGCCGGACGACGAGCCCGCCAGGATGCCCTCCAGCCGCAGCAGCTCGCGCGCCGTCGCCAGCGCGTCCTTGTCGCTGACCGTGATCGCGTCGGCCACCAGGTCGAGGTCGCAGTTCGGCGGCACGAAGTCCTCGCCGATGCCCTCCACGACCCAGGACCCGACCTCGGCCGGCATGGCGCCGGTCTTCACCGTCTCGGCCAGCACCGAGCCCTCGGGGTCGGCGAGGATCATCCGTACCCGCGGCGCCACCGACTTGAAGAACCGGCCGAGGCCGGTCAGCGTCCCGCCCGAGCCGACACCGCAGACGACGGCGTCGAGGTCCTCGTCCATCTGCCGCCAGATCTCGGGCCCGGTGCCGGTCTCGTGCGCCAGCGGATTGGCCGGGTTCGAGAACTGGTCGACCCAGAGGGCGTTCGGGGTCTCGCGCTGCAGCCGCTCCGCCATGTCCTGGTAGTAGTCGGGATGGCCCTTGCCGACGTCCGAGCGCGTCATCACCACCTCGGCGCCCAGCGCGCGCAGGTGATAGATCTTCTCCTGGCTCATCTTGTCCGGCACGATCAGCACCAGGCGATAGCCCTTCTGCGCCGCCAC
>JANQKO010000315.1 GCA_028281075.1 Alphaproteobacteria bacterium
GTTTGTTGTTTTTCAACAGGTTGCGATGCCGCTGGATGCTGGCCTGCGCCAGCATGACGGCTTCTTTTGGGTCGGGAGTAATTCATTCACACGCTCTGACGAGCGGCCCGGAGGGACGCGTCTCGAAGGATGCGATATCGGGTCGCGCCGCCGGTTCATGCTATGGTCGGCGCCCCCCACGTGAACCGGATATGTACCGATGGCTTCTGAACTGACGAGCCGGGCCATGATCGACCGGCTGATCGGCTTCGACACCACGAGCCGGGATTCGAACCTGGCGCTGATCGACTTCGTGCGCGACTACTTGGCCGACCTCGGCGTCGAGAGCCGGCTGACCTTCGACGACGACGGCCGCAAGGCCAACCTGTTCGCCACCATGGGCCCGGACGACCGGCCGGGCATCGTGCTGTCGGGCCATACGGACGTGGTGCCGGTCGACGGCCAGGACTGGCGCACGGACCCGTTCACCGTCACCGAGGTCGACGGCCGGCTCTATGGCCGCGGCACGTCGGACATGAAGTCGTTCGTCGCCGTGGCGCTGGCGCTGGCGCCGGAATTCCTGGCCCGGGGGCTGGAAACGCCGGTCCATTTCGCCTTCTCCTACGACGAGGAGGTCGGCTGTATCGGCGTGCGCCGGCTGATCGCCGATCTGGCGAACCTGGCGGTCCGGCCGCAGGCCTGTATCGTCGGCGAGCCGACCGAAATGAAGGTGATATCCGCGCACAAGGGCAAGAAGAGCTATACCTGCCGGGTGCGCGGCCATGCCTGCCATTCGTCGATGACGCATACCGGCGTCAACGCGGTCGAGGCGGCGGCCGAGATCGTCGCCTTCATGAAATCGCTGGCCCGCCGCTTCCGCGACGAGGGCCCGCACGATCCCGCCTTCGATCCGCCCTACACGACCGTGCATACCGGCACCATCAGCGGCGGCACGGCGCTGAACATCGTGCCCGAGGACTGCCAGTTCGCCTTCGAATGGCGCTATCTGCCGGGCCATGACCCGGACGCCATCTTCGCCGAGGTCGAGGCCTTCGCCGACCGTCTGCTGCCGGAGATGCACGCGGTCGACCCGGCGACCGGGATCGCCTTCGCGCCACGCTCGGAGATACCGGGCCTGTCGACCGATCCGGCCGACGCCGTGACCGCGCTGGCGAAGAGCCTGAGCGGCGCCAACGACAGCGGCAAGGTCAGCTTCGGCACCGAGGCCGGGCTGTTTCAGGCCGCCGGCATTCCCACCATCGTCTGCGGTCCGGGCTCGATCGAGCAGGCGCACAAGCCGAACGAGTTCGTGGCGCTGGAACAGGTCGCGCTGTGCGAGGACTTCATGCGCCGGCTGATGGACCGGGTCTGCGCCCGGCCGGCCGATTAGCTGCCGTTCCCGGCCGCCGGTCAGGCTTCGTCGACGATCGGGTTCACCAGCGTGCCGATGCCCTCGATCTCGATCTCGCAGACATCGCCGCCCTTCATGAACACCTGCGGGTCGCGGGCCGCGCCGACGCCGGGCGGGGTGCCGGTGATGATGACGTCGCCAGGCTCCAGCGTCATCAGCTCGCTGAGCGTCGAGACCAGGGTGGCGGTGTCGAAGATCATCTTGTCGGTGTTCGAATCCTGCATGGTCTCGCCGTTCAGCCGGCAGCGGATGGCGAGCGGCGCGCCGCCGGGCGGCAGCTCGTCGGCGCTGACGAATTCCGGACCGAAGCCGCCGGTGGCGTCCGCGCTCTTGCCCATGGTCCATTGCGGGCTCTTGAACTGATAGTCGCGCAGCGAGCCGTCGTTGAAGCAGGAATAGCCGGCGACGTAGGTCAGCGCCTCGGCCTTGGGCACGTGGCGCGGCGTGCGCTTGCCGATGATCACGGCGAGCTCGGCCTCGTAATCGTATTGCGCGGTCACCCGGGCGCATTCCATCGGCTGGTTGTGCGCAGCCAGCGAATTGCGCATGCGCACGAAGACGATGGGGTATTCGGGGATCGGCGAGCCGGTCTCCTCGGCATGGTCGACATAGTTCAGGCCGATGCAGAGATACTTGTCGGCGTTGTCGATCGGCGGCAGGTAGGTCAGGCCGTCCTCGGCCACCAGCGCTGCCTCGCCGGCCGCCTCGACCGCGTGCCGGGCCTCGGCCAGCGCCGCGTCGCCGGCCTCCAGCAGCCCGCGCAGATCGCGCGGCAGGGCCGGCGCGGCAACGGAAAGATCGATGATCCCGTCCTTGCGGCGGACGCCGAGGGTCGGCGTGCCATTCTTGCTGAAGTTGATTATACGCATATCGGTTTTTCTCCATTGCCGGACGGCGGTCATTCCCGGCGACGACCATACGCCAACGCCCGGGGGCCTGCAAAGCGCCGGTTCCGGGGCGCCGCCGCCGCCGTCGGGCCGGGCCGGCGGGGACGGGCCCATCCGCCGCTCGCATCTCGCCGATGAAGGCGATACACTGCGCGGCCATGCGGGCCGAAGTCCGTCATAGAGCGGACCGGCCGGGGGAGAAGTTGGTGCAGCAGAACTGGCATCATGAGCTCGACGCGGATATCCGGTCCGCGATCGTACGGCAGGGATTTCGCTATTGGTGTGACCGCCGTGGCAACCGGGAGTTGCCGCGGCGCGCCGACCTGGATCCGATCGACATTCCCAAGCTGTTGACCAGCGTGACGCTGATCGACGTCTCCTACGACCCGTTCGATTTCCGCTACCGCCTGGTCGGCGGCAATGTCGTCCGTGACCAGGCGATCCGGGTCGGCGGATCGATCCGCGACCTGCCGGCGGAATACGGCCGCGACGGCATCTGCGAGCGCTATCGCCGCAGCGTCGCCGAGCGCCGGCCCGTCCTGCAGACCTACGAGACCCTGACCCGCCGGGGCCAGACCGTGCGGATCGAGGCGCTGACCTGCCCGCTGAGCGACGACGAACAGGTGATCAACATGCTGGTCTCGTTCGGCACGCGGGTCGCCGTCACCCCCAGGCCGCGATCCCTGTGGCACGCGTGAACGCCGCAAAAGATCGGATCATCAAGCGTTAACCATGTTTCTTCAGTCCGTTTCCTAACGGCGCGGCGCGCGGCCCGGACTACCCTTCCTTTACGAATTTCTGCGACCTTGGGAAGCCCTTGCGTGAACCGTGTCAGCCATGACGACCCATCAAAATCTGGAACGTCTGATCGAGCTCGCCAACGAACCGTCGAGCGAGAAGCGGCGCGAGCTTCTGACCGAGATCACCGACATCTTCGTCGGTCCGGCCGAGCCGCTGAACGCGCGTGAAAGCGCGCTCTGCGGCGAGATCATGGAGAAGGTCGCCTTCGACGTGGAGGCGAAAGTGCGCGAGCAGCTCTCCGACCGGCTGGCCGACGTGGATTTCGCGCCGCGCGAGCTGATCAAGCGGCTGGCGAACGATGCGATCGAGGTGGCCCGGCCGATCCTGGAGCGCAGCAAGGTGCTGGACGAGGCCGAGCTGATCGAGGTCGTCCGCAAGCGCGGCCAGGAACACCAGCTCGCGGTGACCCGGCGCGAGGAGGTGAGCGAGGGCCTGGCCGACGCGCTGGTCGAGCACGGCAGCGACGAGGTCCTGGTCTCGCTGGTCCAGAACGAGGGCGCGCAGCTTTCCCGCAACGCGGTCGAGACGCTGGTCGCCAAGTCGGAAACCAGCGAGGCGCTGCAGGCGCCTCTGGTCACCCGCGGTGACGTGCCGGCCGACCTGATGCACGAGATGTTCTGGTTCGTGTCCTCGGCGCTGCGCGAGCATATTCTGACCGTGACCGACATCGACGAGGCCGAGGTCGACGCCCTGCTGGCGGAAACCGAGAAGGAGATGGCCGAGGCGGCGCAGGAGACCGAGGCCGCGATGTCGCGGGCCGAGCGCGAGGTCCGCCGCATGCAGCGCCTGGGCCAGCTCAACGAGGCGCAGATGATCAAGCTGCTGCGCGAAAAGCAGACGGCGCATTTCATCTATGCCTTCGCGCTGCTCTGCGATATCGACGGCGCCACGGCCAAGCGCATCATCAGCGACGAGGGCCACGAGGCGTTGGTCGTCGCCTGCAAGTCGACGGGTTTCGACCGCTCGACCTTCTCGGCGATCCTGCTGCTGACCACCGATGGCGGCCGGCAGACGCGCAAGGGCGACGACGTCGCCGACCTGATCTGCCTCTACGACAAGGTCCCGCCCGCCATGGCCCAGCGCGCCATGCGCTTCTGGCGCGTCCGCGCGACCGGCCAGAAGGGCGGTCCGGCCGACGACGGACAACAGGCCGCGGCCGGCTGAGGCCGGCGCCGCTCGGTTCGGTGGGGTGGGTTCGGTCGGCGTGGTTTCGACGCCTGCGCGGGTGCTGGCTGGGGGAGGAGGATTCGAACCTCCACTTACGGAGTCAGAGTCCGCTGTCCTACCATTAGACGATCCCCCAGCAGGGCCTGGCCGGCAGGCAGCCGTCGGTCACGACGCCGTTCTTAAGAAGCCGGTGGCGGGTTGTCAACCGAACCCCAACTGGCCGACGCGGTTGAGGACGCACAAATCGCCGAAAGATGTTAACCTAAGAAAAAAGGGGGAAATCGCCGGTGGCCATGCGCAGCGAGTCCGACGCGCCAACCGAACCGTCCGGCGGCCGGCGATCGCCCGGGCGGCGCTGGCCGGGCGGCGACCGGCAGCACCGCGGCGGCCGCTGGGCGCATACCTACGCCGCGCTTGACCTGGGCACCAACAATTGCCGGCTGCTGGTGGCGAAGCCGACCCGCGATGGTTTTCGCGTCATAGACGCGTTCTCGCGCATCGTGCGGCTGGGCGAGGGGGTCGGCGCCAGCGGCCGGCTGTCGAACGAGGCCATGGCGCGCACCGTCTCGGCGCTGAAGATCTGCGCCCGCAAGATGCGCCGGCGCGGGGTCACGCGGTCGCGCAACGTGGCGACGCAGGCCTGCCGCGAGGCCGGGAACTGTGACGAGTTCCTGGACCTGGTGCAGCGCGAGACCGGGCTGCGGCTGGACATCATTTCCTCGGGCGAGGAGGCGCGGCTGGCGGTCGACGGCTGCGCGCCGCTGCTGGACCCGGCGGCGCGGCATGCGCTGGTCTTCGACATCGGCGGCGGCAGCACCGAGCTGACCTGGCTGCGGGTGCCGGGCGGCGGCGGGGGCGAGGTCGCCGCCTGGATGTCGCTGCCCTGCGGCGTGGTGACGCTGGCCGAACGCTATGGCGGCATCGACGTCAGCGCCGATATCTACGAGCGCATGGTCGGCGAGGTGCGAAGCGTGCTGCAGCGGTTCGATGCCGAGCACGGACTGCGCGGGGTGCTGGCCCGCGATCCGGTGCAGATGCTGGGCACCTCGGGCACGGTGACGACGCTGGCGGGCGTGCATCTGGGCCTGCCGCGCTATGACCGCAGCCAGGTCGACGGCCTGTGGCTGTCCTTCGACCACGCCTTCGATGCCGCCGAGCGGATCCGCGCCATGTCCTACGACGCGCGGGCGGCGAACCCCTGCATCGGCCGCGAGCGGGCCGACCTGGTGGTGGCGGGCTGCGCCATCCTGGCGGCGATCTGCCGGACCTGGCCGGTCGGCCGGCTGCGCGTCGCCGACCGCGGCGTGCGCGAGGGCCTGCTGCTGGCGATGATGCAGGCCGCCGACAACGGCATGGCCGCGGCCGCGGTCGACTGAGTCCCTTGCCGTCGCGGAAGAAACCGGGCCGGCCGGGCGCCCGACAGACGCATGTCCGGGTCAAGACCGCCAAGGGCCGCAAGCTGTCCTCGACCCGCTGGCTGCAGCGCCAGCTCAACGATCCTTACGTCGCCGCCGCCCGGCGCGAAGGCTTCCGCTCGCGGGCCGCGTTCAAGCTGGTCGAGCTGAACGAGAAATTCGGCCTGCTGGCGCCCGGCCGCACGGTCGTCGACCTGGGCGCGGCGCCCGGCGGCTGGACCCAGGTGGCCGTCGCCGGGGTCGGCGACGGCGGGCGGGTGCTGGCCGTCGATATCGTCGAGATGGACCCGGTCCCGGGCGCCACCACGCTTGCCTGCGACATCGGCGCGCCGGACGCGGTGGCGCGGGTGCGGGCGGCGCTGGACGGGCCGGTCGACCTGGTGCTGAGCGACATGGCGCCGCCGGCCACCGGCCACCGGGGCACCGACCACCTGCGCATCATGGCGCTGGTCGAGGCGGCGGCCGACCTCGCCATGCAGGTCCTGTCGCCGGGCGGCGCCTTCGTCGCCAAGGTCTGGCAGGGCGGCACCGAGAACGCGCTGCTGGCCGACCTGAAGCGCCGGTTCGGCAGCGTCCGCCACGCCAAGCCGGCGGCCAGCCGCGCCGACTCGGCCGAGCTCTATCTGATCGCGACCGGTTTCCGGGGCGCCGACGACGCATAGGCGCGGCCGGCGAGATGCGATATATGAAGATGACGACGTCAATCCCTTGGCCGCGCGCCCGCGGCCGGCATCCCGAGGCAGCGTGACCACCATGCCCGCAGACGAGCTTGCGCCCTATCTGGGGCCGACCGCCTATATCGACGGCGACCACGCCGACATCGTCGCCTTCACGGCCGAGACGGCCGGCGCCGCGATCGGCGCGCATGACCGGGCGCTGAGGCTGTTCTATGCCGTGCGCGACGGTATCCGCTACGACCCCTATGCCGTCGAGATGCGGCCCGAGGCCTTCCGCGCCAGCACCTGCCTCGGCCGCCGCACCGGCTTCTGCGTGACCAAGGCGGTGCTGCTGGCGGCCTGCCTCAGGGCCGACGGCATTCCGGCCCGCCTCGGCTTCGCCGACGTCCGCAACCACCTGGTGACCGAGCGGCTGCGGCGGCTGATGGGCACCGACGTGTTCGCCTTCCACGGCTATACCGATGTCTACCTCGACGGCCGCTGGGTGAAGGCGACGCCGGCCTTCAATATCGGCCTGTGCGAGAAGTTCCGCGTGCTGCCGCTGGACTTCGACGGCGTCAACGATTCCATCTTCCATCCGTTCGACGCCGACGGCCGCAAGCATATGGAATATGTGCGCGACCGCGGCATCTATGCCGACCTGCCGTTCGACGAGATCCGCGACACCTTCGCGGAACTGTACCCGTACATGTCGACGGGCGACGTCGGCGGTGATTTCCATGCCGAGGCGGAAGCGGAAGCGACGTCGACAACGGTTTGAGCAACGGGCCCGCCGGCCCATCGTTCGCGGCCTTGCCGGCCCGCACGGCCGTGAAAATCACTTGGAACTTAATCCTAATAGGGACAGTCCCTATCGATTCCATGCCGAGGCGCCGGTCGATGGCGCGTTGATAAACCGGGTTTCGCCGCCACGTCACCAAGACACCAAGGTCAGGCCGAACGTCCGAAGACCGCGACGTCCGGTCTTGGTGCCTTTGCGTCTTTAGTGGTGAAACCACGAGCGCCGCAGGCTTGGAAAACCCCAATGCCAGGCGACCCATTCGCTGACGGGGGCGCGTAAGCCATCAGGGTGGTTTCCGACACTGGCGTTGGATGGCCGGGAGCGGGCCGGATTTTCCCGATTCCGCCGTCCGTCGCCCCTACCAAAGCCGGGGCAGGCGTGCCATATTGCGCCGCCTCATCCGGTCGAGGTGAATCATGCACATACCCGAGGCGCTGACCTTTGACGACGTCCTGCTGAAGCCGGCGGCGTCGGCGGTGCTGCCGAACGAGGCCAGCACGAAGACGCGTCTGACCCGCGGGATCGAGCTCGGCATCCCGATCATCTCGTCGGCCATGGACACCGTCACCGAGCACGCGCTGGCCATCGCCATGGCCCAGAACGGCGGCCTGGGCGTGATCCACAAGAACCTGTCCGTCACGCAGCAGGCCGAGGAAGTCAGCCGCGTGAAGAAGTTCGAGGCCGGCATGGTGGTCAACCCGGTGACCATCCATCCGGACCAGACCCTGTCGGACGCGCTGGCGCTGATGGACCGGCACAAGATATCGGGCATCCCCGTGGTCGAGCGCGGCGGCGGCAAGCTGGTCGGCATCCTGACCAACCGCGACGTCCGCTTCGCCGACGACAGCGCCCAACCGGTGCACGAGCTGATGACGGCGGACAACCTGGTGACGGTGCGCGACGGGGTCGGCACCGACGAGGCCAAGCGGCTGCTGCACCAGCATCGCATCGAGAAGCTGCTGGTCGTCGACGACGCCTATACCTGCGTCGGGCTGATCACGGTGAAGGACATCGAGAAGGCCAAGCTGTATCCGCAGTCGGTGAAGGACGAGCAGGGCCGCCTGCGGGTCGGCGCCGCCACCGGCGTCGGCGACGACGGCTTCGCCCGTGCCGAGGCCCTGATCGAGGCCGGCGTCGACGTGCTGGTGGTCGACACCGCGCGCGGCCATTCCTCGCGTGTCATCGACTCCGTCGGCCGGATCAAGAAGGCCAGCAACTATACGCAACTGGTGGCCGGTAACGTGGCGACGGCCGACGGCGCCAGAGCGCTGATCGACGCCGGCGCCGACTGCATCAAGGTCGGCATCGGCCCGGGGTCGATCTGCACCACCCGCGTCGTCGCCGGCGTCGGCGTGCCGCAATTGACGGCGCTGCTGGACGTGGTCGAGGCGGCCCGGTCCGAGGACATCCCGGTGATCGCCGACGGCGGCATCCGGTTCTCGGGCGACCTGGCCAAGGCCATCGCCTGCGGCGCCGACTGCGCCATGCTGGGCTCGCTGCTGGCCGGCACCGACGAGGCGCCGGGCGAGGTCGTGCTCTACCAGGGCCGCTCGTACAAGTCCTATCGCGGCATGGGCTCGCTGGGCGCCATGGCCCGCGGCTCGGCCGACCGCTATTTCCAGGAAGAGATCAAGGAAAGCCTGAAGCTGGTGCCGGAAGGCATCGAGGGCCGCGTGCCCTACAAAGGGCCGGTCGCCAACATCCTGCACCAGCTCGTCGGCGGCCTGCGCTCGGCCATGGGCTATACCGGCAACGGCGCGATCGCCGACATGCAGCGGCGCTGCGGCTTCGTCCGGGTCACCGGCGCCGGCCAGCGCGAGAGCCATGTGCACGATGTCGCGATCACCCGCGAGGCGCCGAACTATCCGCTGAACTCGTAAGCGCGGGCGCGCCGATGACGCCGGCGGCCCGCGCGCAGGCGGCCATCGACCTGCTGAACGAGATCGACGCCGGCCCGGCCGCCGCCGACCGCACGGTCGCGGCCTTCTTCAAGGCCCGGCGCTATGCCGGCGCCAAGGACCGCAACGCGGTTACCGACCTGGTCTATGCCGTGCTGCGCCGCCAGGGCGAGTTGCGCTGGCGCCTGGGCGGGCCGGCGGACGGTCGCCGCCTGGTGCTGGCGCACCTGGCGACGGCGGACGACGACGCGACGGACGGCCCCGAGGCGGTCTTCACCGGCGATCGCTACGCGCCGGCGCCGCTCGCCGACGCGGAGCGCGCACTGCTGGCCCGGCTGCGCGCGAACCGTGACGCGACGCCACCGGCGGCCGCCCGCGCCAACGTGCCGGACTGGCTCTGGCCCGGGCTCGGAGGCAAG
>JANQKO010000329.1 GCA_028281075.1 Alphaproteobacteria bacterium
GCCGGCGACGTCGATGCGGGCCGGATTGCTGCCGACGCGCAGATCGATCCCCTTCTTGACGATCTCCCGCGCCAGATGGTCACGCACGTCCCGGTCGAAACCGCGCAGGATCTGTTCGCCGCGATAGAGCTGCGTCACGTCGGCGCCCATGCCGTTGAAGATGCCGGCGAACTCGACGGCGATATAGCCCCCGCCGACGACGGTGATATGCGACGGCAGGCCTTCCAGGTGGAAGGCCTCGTTCGAGGTGATGGCGTGCTCGATGCCGGGGATCTCCGGCTTTACCGGATGGCCGCCGGTGGCGATCAGGATCGTCTCGGCGCTGATCTCGCGGTCGCCGACCTGGATCGTGTGCGCGTCCTTCAGCACGCCGCGATGGTGGTAGAGCGTGCAGCCCGCGCCTTCCAGCAGGGAATGATAGATGCCGTTCAGCCGGTCGATCTCGGCATCCTTGTTCCGGATCAGGCGCGACCAATCGAAGCTTGGCGCCGGCACGTCCCAGCCATAGGCCGCCGCGTCCTCGAAGTCCTCGTGGAAATGTGATCCGTAGACCAGCAGCTTCTTCGGCACGCAGCCGCGGATCACGCAGGTGCCGCCGTAGCGGTATTCCTCGCAGATGCCGACGCGCGCGCCATGGCCGGCCGAGATGCGGGCCGCGCGCACGCCGCCCGATCCACCGCCGATCACGAAAAGATCGAATTTGTCGTCAGTCATGTCCCGATGTCCCCTGAGCCGTGCCCGCGGCTATCCGTCGATCCCGCCGATGCAGAGATATTTGACCTCGATATAGTCCTCGATGCCGTATTTCGAGCCCTCGCGGCCGAACCCGGATTCCTTCATGCCGCCGAACGGCGCCACCTCGGTCGAGATCAGGCCGGTATTGATGCCGACCATGCCGTATTCGACCCGCTCGGCGACCCGCCAGATGCGGCCGATGTCGCGGCTGTAGAAATAGGACGCCAGCCCGAACTCGGTATCGTTCGCCATCTCAATGGCTTCTTCCTCGGTCTTGAAGCGGAATATCGGCGCCATGGGGCCGAACGTCTCCTCGCGGGCGACGGCGGCGTCCCGCGGCACGTCGGCCAGCACCGTCGGCTCGAAGAAGCTGTGGCCCAGTTCGTGACGGCCACCGCCGACGACGACGCGGGCGCCCCGGCCGACGGCGTCCGAGATATGCGCCTCGACCTTCTCGACGGCGGCCATGTCGATCAGCGGCCCCTGCGCGACGCCGTCATGCAGCCCATTGCCGACCTTCATGGCGGCGACGGCCGCGCCCAGTTTCTCGGTGAAGGCCTCGTAGACGCCGTCCTGCACCATCAGCCGGTTGGCGCAGACGCAGGTCTGGCCAGTATTGCGGAACTTCGACGCGATGGCGCCCTCGACCGCGGCGTCGAGATCGGCGTCGTCGAAGACGATGAAGGGCGCGTTGCCGCCCAGCTCCATCGACATCTTCTTCACCGTGCCGGCGCACTGCGCGATCAGCTTCTTGCCGATCTCGGTCGAGCCGGTGAAGCTGATCTTGCGCACGATGGGGTTGGACGTCATCTCGGCCCCGATGGCGCCCGAGGCGCCGGTGACGATGCTGAAGATGCCCCTGGGCACGCCGGCGCGAGCGGCCAGCTCGGCCAGCGCCAGCGCGGTATAGGGCGTGGCGGTCGCCGGCTTCACCACCATCGGGCAACCGGCGGCCAGCGCCGGGGCGGCCTTGCGCGTGATCATCGCCGCCGGGAAGTTCCACGGCGTGATGGCGCAGGTGACGCCGACCGGCTCCTTGACCACCACGATACGCTTGTCGGCGCCGTGGCTGGGGATGGTGTCGCCGTAGACCCGCTTGCCCTCCTCGGCGAACCATTCGATGAAGCTGGCGGCGTAGACCACCTCGCCCCTGGCCTCGGCCAGCGGCTTGCCCTGCTCCGACGTCATCAGCACGGCGATGTCGTCGGCATTCTCCAGCACCAGCTCGTACCAGCGCCGGACGACGGCCGAGCGCTCCTTCGCGGTCCGGGCGCGCCAGGCCGGATAGGCCGCCTGGGCCGCCTCGATCGCGCGCCGGGTCTCGGCCGCGCCGGCTCTCGGGATCGTGCCCAGCACCTCGTCCGTCGCCGGATTGGTGACCTCGACGGTCTCGCCGCTATCGGCGTCGACCCAGGCGCCGTCGATATGGCATTGCTGCCGGAACAGGGCGGAATCGTTCAATTGCATGGCCTGTGGTCCCTTCGCGTGCGTCTGGGCAAGGATATCGTGCCGGCGGACGGCGTTCAAAGGGCCGGGCGCAGGCGCGGCACCGGCCGCTCGTTGATCGGCAGGTGCAGGACGGCGGCCAGCAGGCCCAGGACGATGGCGATCCACCAGACCGTGTCGTAGGAGCCGGTCGCGTCGTAGAGCCGCCCGCCCAGCCAGACGCCGAGGAAGGCGCCGACCTGGTGGCTGAAGAAGACGATGCCGAACAACGTCGACATGTAGCGCGGCCCGAAGATCTGGGCGACCAGCGCGCTGGTGAGCGGTACCGTGCCGAGCCAGAGCAGGCCCATGCCCGCGCCGAACAGATAGGCCGAGA
>JANQKO010000332.1 GCA_028281075.1 Alphaproteobacteria bacterium
AAGTCGATCGAGAACCGACGCAGCCCGGCCGGCGCCGGGTTCGGATGGCCCGCGTGGCGCGCCAGGCCCCAGCGCGTGGCCACCGTCCGGCCGCGCGGCGGCATCGCGCCGACCGTGCCCGAGGCATGCAGGCGATAGCCGACCTCGACCGGCCGGCCGGCCAAAGCGGGCGCCGCCGGCACCCAGTAGGCGACGATGTTGTCGTTCACTTCCGAGTCGGACGGGATCTCGACCAGCTCGACCCGGCCCGCGCCCCAGTCGCCGGCCGGCTCGACCCAGAGGCTCGGCCGGCGCTGGTAGTTCATCTCCAGGTCCTGATAGCTGGCGAAGTCGCGGTCGCGCTGCATCAGGCCGAAGCCACGCGGATTGCGGTCGAGGAAGGCGCTGACGCGGACCGCGCGCGGGTTCCGCAGCGGCCGCCAGATCCACTCGCCATGGCCGGCATGCATCAGCAGGCCGTCGGAATCATGCACCTCGGGCCGGTAGTCGGCGAACCGGCGGCCGTGGTTCTCGCCGAACATGAACATGCTGGTCAGCGGCGCGATGCCGAGCTTGGCGATATCGCGGCGGGGATAGATGCTGACCGACACATCGACCTCGGTCGTCGAGCCGGGCCGCAGCACGAAGCGGTAGGCGCCGGTCGCGCTCTCGCTGTCCAGCAGCGCGTAGAGCGTCATCGCCGTCGCGTCGGGCGGCGGCCGCCGCAGCCAGAACTCGCGGAAGAAGGGAAACTCCTCGCCGCGCGGCAGCGCGGTGTCGATCGCCAGGCCGCGGGCCGACAGGCCGAAATGCTGCTCGCGGCCCAGCAGGCGGAAATAGGACGCGCCCAGGAAGACGGCGAACTCGTCGAAATAGTCCGGCCGGTGCAGCGGATGGTGCAGGCGGAACCCGGCGAAGCCGAGACCGTCCGGCGGCGGCGGATCGAAACGGTTGCCGCCGACGTCGAACAGCCCGGCCGGGCTGGCGACCGGCCGCGGCCCGCCCTCGTCCAGCAGGTTGATCCGCACCGGCCGGTCGAAGATGTAGCCGCGATGGAAGAACTGCACCTGGAACAGGCCGTCGCCGCGCCAAAGCGCGCGCTCGGGCCGGAAGCGGATCTCCCGGTACTGGTCGTAGCTCAGCGCCTTCAGGTCGTGCGGCAGGCGTTCACGGCCGTCATCGAAGCGCTTCGCCGCCAGCGCCCGGGCACGCTGCTTCACCAGCTCGATGTCGAATGCCGGCGTCGCCGCCACGTCCCGCGCCAGCAGCGGCGGCGGCCCGGCCAGCGCCGCGGCGGCCATGCCGGCCGCGCCGGCCAGCAGCCGGCGGCGCCCGACGGCCCCGGCCGGACGAACGAACGAACGCGCCACGATTGAAATGTCCCTGCTCCCGCCCCATCGAAACGGCGTCCCGGCCCGGACGGACCCGCCAGAGACAAGCCCGCGCGCCGCGCCATCCGCCTTCACAGATAGCGGGAACCGGGTGACGTTCCTGTGGGATTTTCGCGGCCCCTTGAGGGCCGGAATCCGGCGCTTCCGGCGCGGATCAGCCGTAGAACAGCCGCGGCAGGAACAGCGACAGGCCGGGCAGGAAGACCAGCAGCGCGAGGCGCAGGATGTCGACACACCAGAACGGCGTCACGCCGCGGAAGATCACCGAGGTCTTCACGTTCCGCAGCACGCCCGACAGCACGAACACGTTCAGGCCGACGGGCGGGGTGATCAGGCTGATCTCGGTGACGACGACCACGATGATGCCGAACCAGACCAGGTCGAAGCCCATGCTCTGGACCAGGGGAAAGAAGATCGGCACCGTCAGCAGCAGCATGGACAGGCTTTCGAACACGCAGCCCAGCACGATGTAGACGAGCAGGATCAGCAGGATGACCACGAGGTCGGGCACGTCGAAGCCGGTCACCAGGTCGCGCAGGCCGTCCGGCAGGCCGGCCCGGTTGACGAAGTTCGAGAAGATCAGGGCGCCAATCAGCACCAGGAACAGCGTCGCCGTGGTGCGCGCGGTGTCGGCCAGGACCTCGAACAGCGCCGACCCGCCGAGCGCGCCGCGGGCGAGCGCGATCAGGAAGGCGCCGCCGGCGCCGACGCCCGCCGCCTCGGTGGGCGTGAAGACGCCGCCATAGATGCCGCCCATCACGGCGGCGAACAGCAGCAGCGTCGTCCAGACGCCCCGCAGCGCCCGCCGGCGCGCCGGCCAGTCGGCCCGCTCGCCGCGCGGACCGGCCGCCGGCCGGCGCCAGACCACGAAGCGCACGGCGGCGAGATACAGCAATACGCCGATCAGGCCGGGAATGAAGCCGGCGGCGAACAGCTCGCGGATGCTGGTCTCGGTCAGCAGGCCGTAGATCACCAGGATCACGCTGGGCGGGATCAGGATGCCGAGCGTACCGCCGGAAGCGATCGAGGCCGTCGCCAGCTCGTCGCTGTAGCCGTAGCGCCGCATCGACGGCATCGCCACCTTGGCCATGGTCGCCGCCGTCGCCAGGCTGGAGCCGCAGATCGCGCTGAAGCCGCCGCAGGCGACGATGGTGGCCATGGCGAGGCCACCGCGGCGGTGGCCGAGGAAGGCGTTGGAGGCCGCGTAAAGCTCGGACGACAGGCCGGCGCGCGTCACCAGGTTGCCCATCAGAATGAACAGCGGCACCACGGACAGCCCGTAATCCATGGTGGTGTCCATGACCCGGCGCGACGCCATCGACATGGCGACCAGCCAGTTCCAGTCGGCGAGCGCGGCGAAGCCGACGAAGCCGACCACGCCCATGGCGAACGCGATCGGCATGCGCAGGAACACCAGCAGCAGGAGGACGGCGAAACCGGTCAGGGCCGCGGTCATCGCGATCTCGTCTCGCGTGCCGGGAGGTCTGCTAGCTGGTCAGCCGCGCGCGCCGCGGCGACAGTGGCCCGCGACCGCGTGCGTAACGGACGACGTTGACCAGCAGCGCCAGCGCGGTGACGCCGCTCATCAGGCTGATGAAGAACATCATCGGCGCGAGCGGAATGTCGAGATACTCGGTCGTATCCCCATATTCGGCCGTACGTTCCGCCAGGGCCCGGATCCGCCAGGCGATCGCGCCCAGCGCCACGGCGGCCACCAAATTCATGGCCATCTGCCGCAGATTGACCAAGCCATTCGGAAACACGCTGTCCAGCAGGTCGACGCTGATGTGCTGCTCGCGCCAGCTAACGACCGGCAGGACGGCGAAAACGATAACCGCCATCATCAACCGCGTGAGCTCGGTCGCACCGTCGAGCGGCGCGTTCAGCAGATAACGGCCGACGACATCGATGCAGGTCATCGTCATCAGCGCGAACAGCGCGACCGCGGCCAGCGCCTGCGGCAGCCGGTCCAATATCAGGAC
>JANQKO010000355.1 GCA_028281075.1 Alphaproteobacteria bacterium
ATCGTCGACAAGGGCATCGTGCTGACCGGCGGCGGCGCGCTGCTGGGCAACCTCGATTTCGTACTGCGTCATTCGACCGGTCTGCCCGTGTCGATTGCCGACGAGCCGCTGTCCTGCGTCGCGCTCGGCACTGGTCGCGTCCTGGAAGACATGAAGAACTTCCGGGATAAGGAGGTCTTCGACTCAGCGTACTGAGCAACGCCGGGCTGATCGGAGGAACAGGTAGCGTTGAGGCCACAATACGGTCGAGTATCGCGGCTCGCCATGCCGGCCAAGGTGCTGGCCCAGCGGTTCGCGCTACTTGCGTTGGCGTCGGCCGCGGTTGCGCTGCTCATTCTCAGCAAAACACACAGCGATGCGACCGAACGCATTCGCACCGCCATCGTCGACACGGTGGCGACGGTTCTCAATGTCTTGAGCCAGCCCGTCGACGCCTTGAACCAGGCCGTCGCCGAGTTCGACCGTTTCTGGTTCACCTACACCGAGAACGAACGGCTGCGCGAGGAGATTGACCGGCTGCGCCGCTGGCAGATGGTGGCGCGCGGTCTCGAACAGCAGAACGCGGCGCTGCGGGCTCTGACCGGATTGCGCGCCGAGGCGTTGCCGTCGTTCATCTCGGCCCGCGTGATCGGCGATTCCGGCGGTCCCTTCGTGCGCACCATGCTGGTCAATGCCGGCGAGCGCAGCGGCGTCGCCAAGGGCCAGGCGGTCGTCACCGGCGTCGGCCTGGTCGGCCGCATCGCCGAAGTCGGCGACCGCTCGGCCCGCCTGTTGCTGCTGATCGACCTGAACAGCCGGGTGCCGGTGGTGATCGAGTCCTCGCGGCACCGCGCCGTGCTGGCCGGCGACAATTCCGAGCGGCCGCGGCTGATCTTCCTGCCGCCCAGCGCCCAGGTCGCGCCCGGCGACCGTATCGTCACCTCGGGCCACGGCGGCGTGTTCCCGGCCGGACTGCCCGTCGGCACCGTGACCGCGGTCAGCGACGGCGACATCCGGGTGCAGCCCTTCGTCGACTGGGACCGGCTGGAATATGTCAGCGTCGTGCGGTTCGACCTGCCGCGGCTCGACGCCAGCGATATCGAGGTACGGAGGCTGCCGTGAACCCGACGCCGATGGTACGTGTCAACCAGTTCCTGCGCGGCTCGGTGCCGATCCTGCTGAGCCTGGTGCTGGTGCTGCTCGGCAGCCTGCCCTTCGGCCTGCCCTATTTCTCGATCCTGTGTCCGCTGTTCGGCGTGATGTCGGTCTATTACTGGAGCATCTACCGGCCTGATCTTATGCCGCTCGGCGCCGCCTTTCTGATCGGCTTCTTCGTCGACGTGCTGAGCGGCGGGCCCATGGGGCTGATGGCGCTGGTGCTGGTGCTGGTCCAGGCCATGGTCGCCTCGCAGCGTCGCGCCTTCCTCGGCAAGTCGTTCGCCGTCGGCTGGTGGGGCTTCGGCCTGGTGGCCACCGGCGCCGTGCTGCTGAGCTGGCTGATCAGCTCGGTGTTCTTCACCCAGATCCTGGACCCGCTGCCGGCCATCGGCCAGTTGACCGTCAGCATCGCCGTCTATCCGCTGATGCTGCTGCTGTTCGGCGGCATTCAGCGCGCCCTGTTGCCGGCGATCTAGGCCGAAGCCATGGAACGCGAGAGCTCACGCCACAAGCTGTTCTCCCGCCGCGCCGCGTTTCTGGTCGGCGGCAAGCTGGCGCTGCTCGGTGTGATCGGCGGCCGCATGTACTACCTCCAGGTCCTGGAGCGTGACCAGTATCAGATGCTGGCCGAGGAGAACCGGATCAACCTGCGCCTGCTGCCGCCGCCGCGCGGCCGCATCCTGGACCGGTTCGGCGACGAGCTGGCCAAGAACCGGCAGAACTTCCGCGTCGTGCTGATCCCCGAGCAGACCAGCGACGTCGGCAAGACCGTGCGGCGGCTGGGCGAGATCGTCGAGATCCAGGACCACCAGCTTCGCCGCATCGGGCGCGACCTCAAGCGCCAGCGCCGTTTCATGCCGCTGACGCTGGTCGAGAACCTGACCTGGGAGCAGTTCGCCAGCGTCAACGTCAAGCTGCCCGACCTGCCGGGCGTGCAGCCCGACGTCGGCGAGACCCGCTATTATCCCTACGGCGACAGCCTGGCCCACGTCGTCGGCTACGTGTCGGCCGTCTCGGAACAGGACCTGACCGGTGACCCGCTGCTGGAGCTGCCGGGCTTCCGCATCGGCAAGAACGGCATCGAGAAGGTCTATGACGTGGGCCTGCGCGGCAAGGCCGGCAACAGCCGGGTCGAGGTCAACGCCTATGGCCGGGTGATCCGCGAGCTGCAGCGTCAGGACGGCCAGCCCGGCGACGATCTGGTGCTGACCATCGATGTCGGCCTGCAGCAGGCGGCCAGCCGCCGGCTGGCCGGCGAGAGCGCGTCGGCCGTCGTCATGGACGTGCATAACGGCGAGGTCCTGGCCATGGTCTCCTCGCCGTCCTACGACCCCAACGCCTTCAATCTCGGCTTCAGCGCCAAGAGCTGGAAGGCGCTGGTCGAGAACCCCCGCAATCCGCTGACCAACAAGACGATCGCCGGCCAGTATCCGCCCGGCTCGACATTCAAGATGCTGGTCGCGCTGGCGGCGCTGGAGAGCGGCGTGATCACGCCCGAGCACCGCACCTTCTGCAACGGCTCGACCAAGCTCGGCCGGCACCGGTTCCATTGCTGGAAGTGGCGCTATGGTGGCCATGGCTGGACCAACCTCTACGAGGCCATCGAGCAGTCCTGCGACATCTTCTTCTACGACATCGCCAAGAAGGTCGGCGTCGAGCAGATCGCCGAGATGGCGCGCAAGTTCGGCCTCGGCGAACGGCTCGATATCGACCTGGTCGGGCAGCGCGCCGGCCTGGTGCCGAACAAGGCCTGGAAGCTGGCCACCACCGGCGTGCCCTGGCAGACCGGCGAGACGCTGATCACCGGCATCGGCCAGGGCTATCTGCTGACCACGCCGCTGCAGCTCGCCGTGATGACGGCCCGGCTGTCCAACGGCGGCTTCGCCGTGCAGCCGCGGCTGGTGCGCGACAAGGCGGCGGCCAGCACCGGCGAGTTCGCCGAGCCGCCGACCTCGCCGCCGTCGCTCGGCATCTCGTCCAGCTCGCTCAACGCGGTGTTGAAGGGCATGCGCATGGTGGTGCACGGCCGCCACGGCACGGCGCGCGGCGCCCGGCTCGAGGACGGCGTGAAGATGGCCGGCAAGACCGGCACGGCGCAGGTCCGGCGCATCACCAAGGCCGAACGCGCCAGCGGCGTGCGCAAGGCCGAGGAGAAGCCCTGGGAAGAACGCGCGCACGGCCTGTTCGTGGCCTATGCGCCGGCCGACCGGCCGCGCTATGCCCTGTCGCTGGTGATCGAGCATGGCGGCTCCGGCGCCAAGGCCGCGCTCGTGGCGCGCGACATCATGGCCGAGGTGCTGGCCCGCGATCCGCTCCGCCGGCCGGCGATCGGCCGGCTCGCGTCCCGGCCGCCGGCGGACGGGCAGGGCTAGGCGATGGCGCTCGGCAACACCTTCGGCGGCCCGCCCGAGATGACCATCGCGCAGAAGCTGCGCGACGTGAACTGGCTACTGGTCCTGCTGATCATCGCCGTGGCCAGCGTCGGCTTCGCCATGCTCTATTCCGCCGCCAACGGCAGCCTCAATCCCTGGGCCTCGCGGCAGATGGCCCGCTTCGGGGCCGGCCTGGTGGCGATGCTGATCATCGCCGTGACCGACATCCGCATCTGGCTGCGCTATGCCTATGTGATCTACGGCCTCGGCCTGGTACTGCTGGTCGCGGTCGAGGTGATGGGCTTCGTCGGCATGGGCGCGCAGCGCTGGGTCGATCTCGGCTTCTTTCAGCTCCAGCCGTCCGAGGTCATGAAGATCGCCCTGGTGCTGGCGCTGGCGCGCTATTTCCACGGCATCGCCATGGAGGATATCGGCCGGCTGCACCTGCTGATCCTGCCGTTGCTGATGATCGCGGTGCCGGTCGCCCTGGTCATCCGGCAGCCGGATCTGGGCACCGCGATCCTGATGATGATGGTGGGCGGGGCCGTGTGCTTCGTCGCCGGCGTCCGGCTCTGGAAGTTCGCCCTGGCGATCTGCGGCGCGGTTGCCGCCGTGCCGATCGGCTGGCAGTTCCTGCGCGACTATCAGAAGGAGCGGATCTTCACCTTCCTCAATCCCGAGCGCGATCCGCTCGGCGCCGGCTATCACATCACGCAGTCGAAGATCGCGCTCGGCTCCGGCGGCATTTCCGGCAAGGGCTTCATGCAGGGCACGCAGAGCCACCTGAACTTCCTGCCCGAGCGCCAGACCGACTTCATCTTCACCATGCTGGCCGAGGAGTTCGGCCTGATCGGCTGCCTCGGCCTGATCGGGCTCTATGTCTGCATCCTGGCCTACGGCGTCGGCATCGCCGTGCGCAGCCGCAACCAGTTCGGCCGGCTGATGGCCATGGGCCTGACCACGACCTTTTTCCTCTACGTCTTCATCAACATCGCCATGGTCACCGGCCTGATCCCGGTCGTCGGCGTGCCGCTGCCGCTGGTGTCCTATGGCGGCACGGCCTTGATGACGCTGTTGATCAGCTTCGGCTTCCTGATCGGCGTCTATGTCCACCGCGACCTGGTCATCCCCCGGCGGCCGGTCTGACGGCGCGCGTTAGGCCATCGACAAGCGCCGTCCGAAGCCGACTGCGCGACGGGACAGATCACCAGCATCACCGGCCACAGCCTGGCCCAAGCCGAGGATATTCTGGAACATTATTTCGTTCGCACCACCGCCATGTCGGACGCAGCGATCGCCAAGTTGGAAGACTATCAGGACGGATGAAGCGGACTGCCACGTCCGGCCCTGAAGCGTGATTGGAAACGGTTTTGAAGATGTTCGCTGGATTTTTTGAAACGGTTTTGCTAAACGGACGCCAAGGTGTTGATTTGTTTGGCGCCGGGCGCATAGCTCAGTTGGTAGAGCAGCTGACTCTTAATCAGCGGGTCCAAGGTTCGAGTCCTTGTGCGCCCACCAAATTCCGCTGCCGATGTTGACTACTGGGTCGAGTGATCGACGCACCTAGTACCTGGAATCACGAATGACTAATCTGCCGTCTTTGGGAAGCGTTTTTGGTCGACTTTGGTATTGATCAAGACGACACGAATCAGTCATTCGCGATAGTAGATACTAGTCCGATCTCATGGAAAAGAGATTGGTTGCCTTTCCGGCGTGAAGACTTCGTATAGTTCATCGATAGAAGATCCACGTGTTGGCGGCCCGCAACCGATTGACGTGAGAAGCTAACTGGCTGGCGTATCTATCGAGTAACCAGTGGTTTACAGTCAGGGAACGCTGCGGAGACAGAGTCAATGTACGCGAAATCAGCCCATATTTACGGCTTCAAGTGTTTCGGTAAGGCTGTTCTCGACTTGCAGTTTCCCGGCCGCGAGGATGGCGACTGTTCGGCCATCGACAACATCAACCTCATTCTCGGTGACAATGGCGGCGGTAAATCGTCGATTCTGCGGGCTGTGGCGATTGCCATGCTGGCACCGGCGCTGCTGGACTCCGGTTTTGTGCCATACCGGCTCGTCCGTCGACCGGATGCCGAAACGGCCTTTTTGAAGGTTGTGGCGCGGCTGGACGACCATGATCAACTGCATGATCTTTCGCAGGATGACGAGATCGAGTTGCTTGCGCGTATTGATCGGGTTGAAACCCGCAGGGGTCTTGATCGGCTGCACCTGGAGCGTACGCCGGCCTCTCCGTTGGAGGAGCTGATCTATGACGACGGTTCTCATGCATTCTTTGTCGTCGGCTATGGCGCGACCCGGCGAATTGAGACTGGCGACTATAGTCCGTCCAGTGCGCGCAAGATGCGTGGTGCGCGGTACCAGCGGATTGCAAGTCTGTTTGAAGACCACGTTACCCTGCGTCCTCTCGATGCGTTGTTCGACGATCTCGGAAAACGAAAGCGTGAAGCCATCGACCTGATCAACGACGTCTTGCCCGATGAACTCGCACTTGTCGGAAGAGTAGATAGAGAGAGCGGGCAGCATCCCGTCACGTTCAGGGGGCAGAAAATTCCCTTTTCAACCTTGTCTGACGGCTATCGCGCCTTCGTTGGCATGGTCGGTGACTTGGTTGGTCATATCGCTGACGTATGCCCGAAAGGCATGGCCCTTGTTGACGTCCCGGGCATTGTGTTGATCGACGAAGTGGATCTCCATTTGCATCCGTCATGGCAGCGTCGCGTTGTCGCCGACCTCGCATCGGCGTTGCCCAATCTGCAATTCATTTTGACGTCCCACAGTCCTCTGGTTGTCGCGACTGTGGAAAGGCAGAATATCTTCCTGACTGATGAAGATGATGACGGCCGGGCAACGGTCAAGCAAATTGAGGAGCATGCCTACGGTCGAAGCGTCGACCAACTGCTCTTGTCATCCTACTTCGGCTTGACATCGACCCGCCCGGTCACCGCTGTTCGACGGTCGGAAGACATCATGGATAAGATTGCCAAGGGCGATGATGAAGCGGCAGTTGCTTTTCTCGAGAGTTTGAGCGCCCCGCAAAGCTATTCGGGTTCGTCGAGACATCGCGGCAGCCGGAAGGGTTCGAAAACGCGCGCCAGATCCGCCAAGAAGGCATGATCCGCTACGCCATCACAGCTCGCGATTTGAACGCGCGTATCGACGCCCACTCGGCCAGTTGGCGTGAAAGAGCGGAAGCGCGGACCGCCTCGCTGGTCGCTGCCGGCAGATACGACGAGGGAACGTCGATCTGGTCGGAGGTCAAAGCGGTCTTCATGGATGTTCAGTTCAACAAGTGCATATTCTGCGAACGGCAGTTCGAGGGTGAAGAGTTCGGCCGTATCGAACACGATCTTGAACACTTTCGACCGAAGAGCAGTGTGAAACGCTGGCCCACGGGCCGCCGCGCGGGTCTCTTCGACTTTCCGCTCGGATCGCCGAACACGAAGGGCTATTTCTGGCTTGCCTACGATCTGGGAAACTATGCCGCATCCTGCAAGGTCTGCAACTCGACCCTGAAATCCAACGCCTTTCCGATTGCCGGGCATCGCGGTATCCCGGTCGAGAACGGGCGCTCCCTTTTGAATAAGGAAAAGCCGTACCTCTGCTATCCGATTGGTCGGGTCGACAAGGATCCGGAAGATATTCTCGACTTCGTCGGTACCGTTGCCGTGCCCCGTGGCAGGCGTGGTCACAAGCGACGGCGAGCAGAGGTCGTCATCGAATTCTTCAAGCTGAACGACCGCGATCAACTCCATTTCGAGCGGGCGAGCGAACTCACGCTATTGGGATTTGCGCTTCGAAAACGCGAGGCCGATCCCGACACCGAGCGATGGTCGGATTTCGTTGAGGCCTTGATCGCCGACAGCCGCAGCCATGCGGCTTGCAAGCGGGCGTTCATGAGACGCTGGTCGGAGGAGCGCGAACTGGCCGAGCGCCTTCTTCATGCGGCCGAAGAAGTACTCTTGACCCGTTCCGTGCCGACTCCCTGAGATCCGCCTTCGACGACAGCCGACGAACGTGGTCGATCATCACCGCCGCCATGTTGCCATGTCCCGCCACGCGACGTATTTAAGTAGCGATGCGCAGTCCGCCGCGTAATTGACAAGCCGTTTTCCGATCAGATCGGCGCGATTGCGAAGAGGGGCAATATAGCGGCCTGGTGGATTCGGAAAAAATGCCGGCGCTGGCGCGGGAAATACGGAAGCTCGACGGCCTGATGCGCGCCGGACAATGGCTCCAGGCCAGGAACATGGTGCGGCAACTTATCAGGCGGCACCCGGACCGGTACGATCTGATCAACGCCCACGGTGGCATCCTGATGGGGTTGAACCAGCCGGATGCGGCGAAAGTCCAGTTCGAGACGGCCCTGAAGGCCGCCCCCGACTACATTCCCGCGCTCGACAATCTCGGCAACCTGCATCACAAGCTCGGCGATTCCGAGGCCGCGGTGGAGACCTACCGGCGGGTCCTGCGGCTGGCGCCGCAGAACCATGATACCTACCGCAAGCTGGCGTTGAGCAAGCGGTTCCGGTCCGAGGACGATCCGGACCTGGCGGCGCTGCTGGCGGGGCTGGCCAACCTGACCCGGCCCGCGCAGCAGCGATCGCTGCTGTTCGCGCTGGGCAAGGCATTCGACGACCTCGGCCAGCCCGCCCGAGCGTTCGGCTATCTCGACCGGGCGAACGCCATCGCCAGAACCATGAACGGCTATGACGTCAGGCGCGACGTCGAGCTGATGTCCAATCTCGCCAACTGGTTCGCCGGCGGCTGGACGGCGCGCAATCTCGGCGCCGCGCCCTGTCCCGAGGGGCCGGTCTTCGTGACCGGCATGCCGCGTTCGGGAACCACCCTGGTCGAGGAACTGCTGCATCGGCGCTTCGGGCTGGTCCCCAAGGGCGAATTGCCCTGCCTCGGCCGGGTCTTCGACGGCTTTCGTCGGGCCAATCCCATGCGGGTCCACGCCGGCGGCCTTGCCGATCTGACGTCGGGCATGCGCGCCGGCCTCGGCCGGGAATACCTGCGATGCGCCGGTGTCGAGGGGTCGCGGCCGACGCCCGTCATCGACAAGACGCCGTTCAACTTTCGTCTGATCGGCTTCGCTCGCGCCATTTTCTCATCGGCGAAGATCATCGTCTGCCGGCGTCACGCCGGCGCGGTGGCGTTTTCCAACTATGCCAGGGACTTCACCGGCGGCCTGCTCTGGAGCTACGATCTGCGCGATCTCGCCAGATATTACGCGGCATTCGAGGCGCTGGTCGGCTTCTGGTCGGCGCAGCGGGGGTGTGACTTCCACGTCGTCGATTACGAAACGCTCGTCGTCGAGACGGACGCCCCGTTGGGGGCCCTGGCCCGGGACCTGGACCTTGCCGAAAGCGGCGATGCCGGGGCCCGTCCCGGCAAGGACCGGCTTGTCGCGACCGCCAGCGCCATGCAGGTCCGCGAGCAGGTCGACGCCGGTGGCCGCGATCATTGGCGCGCCTACGAGGCGTTTCTGTCGCCGTTCTTCAAGGCGCTGGAAAAGGCGAGGAAATCGCCCTTCGATACGGGTTAATCCTTCTCCGGAAACCTCTCGCCGGCGGCGGGGGCCTGGCCGGGCAGCCAGGTCTCGTGCACGTGCAGCCACTCGACCCCGAGCGGCGCGTCGGGATTGCGGCCGTAAAGCACGGTCGTCAGGCGCGCGGAGGATTCCCCCTCCAACCGGTGCCATTCCTCATAGGTGCAGAGCAGGGCATCGCCCAGAGATCTGAGGCACTGGACGTTCTTGACCGTGATCTCGAACCGTCCGGCCTTGTCGGCCAGTTGGCCGTGCAGTCCCTCGAACTCGGCCAGGATGTCGTCTCGGGCGCTGACGGTCCCTCGTGGGCTGATGACCAGCAGGCCGTCGCCCATGGCGGCACGAAAGCGCCCAAAGGCCGCCGGCGTGCGCGGCAGGGCGCCGGTCAACCAGTCGCGAAAGAAGTCGTGCAATTCCACGGCTTCGCGCGCGCAGGCCTGTTCGAAATCATGGTCCATGGCGGTTTCCTTTTGAACATCGGCCGAACGTGTTGGCGGGATCTGCATCGTCCAATATGAGGACCGGACCGGAATCCGCAAGCCAAAGCGCGCCGGACTCCAATAGGGGCAGTCCACCCCATTACATCCATTATTGCTATTAATACGGGATATGATTTACATAAATGCAACTATATCATAACGGATTTGCCCTCGGGAGGTGACGACTTGGGGGCCGATGTCTATATCCTGGGATATGAGCATGCCGGAAAACAGAAACCCGTGGGAGCGGGAGCCGCCGCCCGGCCGCAAGGGTGCCTCGTTGGGCCTCTGGCTCTGGCTGGGGCTGATCGGCGGCGTCGGCCTGCTGGTCTGGTTCCTCGCCACGCAAGTCGCCCATCGGCCCACGACCGGGGACGACTGGGCGCATATCATCCGCCTGATGGGCGTGCTGGCCCTGGTGTCGAGCGGCCTGCTCTTCCTGCGCCGCGTCAACCTGCGGGAAACCGCGCGCAATATCGCGATCTGGGTCGGTATCGCCGGGGTGCTGCTGCTGGGCTATTCCTTCCGCAACGAGTTCGCCTCGCTGGGCGACCGGATCGTGGGCGAGCTGCTGCCCGCCCAGGCGGTGCGGACCGGCGAGCGTGAGCTGCGGATCAATGCCGGCGCCAACGGCCACTTCCATGTCGTCGCCCACATCAACGGCGAGCCCGTGCGGTTTCTGATCGACACCGGCGCCAGCGATATCGTGCTGAACCGCGAGGCGGCCGCCCGCGCGGGCTACGATGTCGACAGCTTGCGTTTCACCCGGCCCTACCGGACCGCCAACGGCATCGGCTATGGCGCGCCGATCCGGCTCGACAGTATCGCCATCGGCCCCTTCGGCCTCGCCGACATGCCGGCCTCGGTCAATGACGCGCCGATGTCCAGCTCGCTGCTCGGCATCAGCTTCCTCGAACGCCTGCGCGCCTACGAAGTCCGCGGCAGCGTGATGCTGCTGCGCTGGTAGGGCCGCCGGCCGCCAGCCGGATTGCCCGGGCGACGGCGATGGCCGCCTAATTTTCTTGCATTCGTCCCTGAATGTCCTAACTATGGCCGCATCAGTTCTCGCGCGAACCAGAAAGGCGCGCATCGGACCGCACAACGGCGCACGACTACTTCCGGACATCGTTAGGACTGACCAACCGTCGTTCACAAATGTTGTGAGCGGCGAATTTTGCATCGACTAAGGAAAGACGCATGGCTACTGGGACCGTTAAGTGGTTCAATGCAACCAAGGGCTACGGCTTTATTACGCCGGACGACGGGTCGCGCGACGCATTCGTTCATATCTCGGCGGTGGAGCGTGCCGGCCTCGCCGACCTCGCCGAGGGCCAGAAAGTGCAGTACGAGCTGCAGACCGGCCGCAACGGCAAGCAGGCGGCGGAGAACCTGGTTCTGCTCTAGACCACGGACACCGTATCAAGCGCGACGGCCCGCATCGGCGATGCGGGCCGTCGTTGTTTGGGGCGTCGCGGAGTTTGGGGCGCCGGCGATGGCCCGTCAGCCGCCAATTGAACTTGCCGCCGTCAGTCCGTGTGCAGGCAGGCATCGCCCGCGCGCCAGCCGAGATAGAGTGGCTGGCCGGCCGCGAAGGCGGGCCGCTCGCCGTGCGACAGGTCCTGCACCACGACCTCGGTCTCGTTCGGCAGCAGCAGGCGGTGGGCGGTGGTCAGGCCGAGATAGATCTCCTTCACGTAGCGCGCCGGCATGCTCTGCCAGTCGTCGCCGGCGGGCGCCGCGTCGAACAGCGCCAGCAGCTCCGAGCGGACCGAGACCGCGACGGCGGCGCCGGTCTGCAGCTCCGGCCGGTCGGCCGGCACGTCGACGCCGGCGAAGCCGAGATCGACGGTGGCGCGGTCGCCGTCGGCCGCCGTCACCGTGCCGTCGAAAATGTTGGTCTCGCCGACGAAGTCGGCCGTGAAGCGCTTGCGCGGCCGCTGGTAGATCTCGCGCGGGCTGCCTTCCTCGACCAGCCGGCCGTCGGCGATCAGCGCGATGCGGTCGGCCACCGTCATCGCCTCTTCCTGGTTGTGGGTGACATGGATGAAGGTGATGCCGACCTGCTCCTGGATGCGTTTCAGCTCCAGGCACATGTCCTTCCTGAGCTTGGCGTCGAGCGCCGCCAGCGGCTCGTCCAGCAGCAGGATGTCCGCCTCCAGCACCAGCGCCCGGGCGAGCTGCACCCGCTGCTGCTGGCCGCCCGACAGCTCGTGCGGCATGCGGCCGGCGAGTCCGTCGAGGCCGACCAGCGCCAGCATGTCGCCGACCCGCCGCTCGATGTCGGCGCGCGGCAGCTTGCGCAGGCGCAGCCCGTAGCCGACGTTGCGCTCGACCGTCATGTGCGGGAACAGGGCATAGCTCTGGAACACCATCGCCGTCGGGCGCAGGTTCGGCGGCAGGTCGCTGACGTCGGCGCCGTGCAGCAGCACCTGGCCCGCCGTCGGCCGCACGAAGCCGCCGATCAGCCGCAGCAGCGTGGTCTTGCCGCCGCCGCTCGGCCCCAGCAGCACGAAGTACTGGCCGCTGTCGATCGTCACGTCGACCGCGTCCAGCGCCGTGACCGCGCCATAGCGCTTGGTCAGGGCCAGGGTTTCGACGGCGATGTCCTGTTCTGTCATGGCGTCCCCCTTACGCCGACATCCGCGGCTCGGCCCGGGCGCGGGCCTGGCGCTCGCGCCGCTCGGCCGCGGCTAGCGAATAGATCAGCACGCCGCCGATCACGGCCATCGACAGCATGCTCATCATGCCGGCCATGGCGTAGGACTCGCCCGACATGCCGATATTCAGCATCTGCGAGACCAGCACGTTGGAGAAGGTGTCGAAGCCGCCCTTCAGCAGCGCCGTGCGCACGGTCTCGTTGAAGGTCAGGATGGTCGTGAAGGCACACGCGCTCAGCACGCCGGGCCGGATTTGCGGGAACTCGACATGCCAGAAGGCTTGCCAGGCCGTGGCGCCGCAATTGCGCGCGGCTTCCGTCTGCTGCTCGCGATAGCGCGACATGGTGATCAGGATGACGATGAAGACGTAGGGCAGCGTGTAGATCACCATGCCGATCACCGCCGTCATGAAGCCGAGCTCGAACCAGCCGTAGAGGAAGGTCAGGCCCAGCTCGTCGCCGAGCCATTCGCAGATCTGCGTCAGGTTCTTGAAATAGACCAGCAGCGCCGAGCCCATGATGTCGGCCGGCACGAACAGCGGCGTCAGCATCAGCACCAGGAACGGCACCTTGCGCCGGCTGCGGCGGTAGAACTTGGCCGCCAGCACGCCCATGGGCACGGCGATCGCCACCGTCACCAGGGCCAGATAGGCGGTCCATTCCAGCGACTGCAGCAGGATGGTGTCGCCCGCCACCACCCGGTACCAGTCGAAGGTGAACTCGTAGATCCGGGCGCCGAAGCCGTGCTCGTTGAACGAGATGGCGATCACGTAGAACACCGGGCTCAGCAGCATGGCCACCACGCCCAAGAGATAGAGCCATTTCAGCCGGTGCGTGAGATCGCTGGTGAAATCGTCCCGCATGGCGCCTAGCTGATCGGCCGGATGATCTTGGTCAGGTCGAACAGCCGGTGTCCGACGTACAGCAGCAGGATCAGCGTCGCCATCATGATGGCGCTGACCGCCATGGCCAGCGGGAAGTCCAGCGCGACGATCGCCTGGTTAACGATCAGGCCGGCATTCACCGCGCCCGGCCCGCCCAGCACCGTCGGCACCAGGGCGACGCCCAGGCTGTTGACGAAGATGAAGACGCTGCCGGCGAAGATCCCGGGCGCCGCCAGCGGCACGATGATGTCGACGAAGGTATGCAGCCGTCCGGCGCCGAGATCGTCGCAGACCTCGAAGATGTATTTCTGCACCGCCTCCATGGCGAGAAAGCCCGAGAACACCATGAACGGCAGGAACGACAGCACGTCGCCAATCACCACGCCTGTCGGCGTGAACAGCAGCACCGAGATCGGCTCGTCGATCAGGCCGATCTCCATCAGGAAGCTGTTCAGCGGGCCGGTCCGGCCGAGCACCGGCCTGAGCGCGAACACGCGCACCAGCTCCGAGATCATGAACGGCAGCACGAACAGCAGGATCACCTGATGCTGCGCCGTCTGCGGCAAACGCCGTCGCACGAAGACGGCGATCGGAAAGCCGATGGCGAACGAGATCACCACGGCGATCGCCGAATGGAACATCGAATAGAGATAGTTCTCGGCCCGGGCCGAGGTGAAGAAGTTCTCGTAGGCGAACAGCGTGAAGCCCGGCTCCATCCAGAACTGCGTGCGCTCGAAGAAGCTCCAGACCACGGTCAGCAGCATGGGCAGCGCGAAGAACAGCAGCATGAAGACCAGCGGCAGGTAGAACGCCCAGGCCTGCAGGCCGCGCTCGCCGACGAGCGCGCGCAGCCGCGACCCGGCGGCCGGGCCGCGCCGGCCGCCGGGATACGCGCTACGGGTGGTCGTTGTCGACAGGGGGCCGGTCCGTCAGGCCGCCTGCAGCCGGGCCCACCAGTCCTGGTAGGCGCGGATATTCGTCGGGAACACGTTCTGCCAGGCGTTGCCCTTGATGGCATAGCGCTTGTTCTTGTTCGCCAGGCGCCGGGCCAGCACGTCGCGCGTGCCGGCGTCGAACGTGTCGGGGTTGGCTGCCATGTAGGCGTCGACGCCCTGCATCTGCGGCGCGAAGCCGAAGGTCTTCAGCGTCAGGGCGCCGAACCAGGGCGACAGGTAGACGTTGGCAAGCTTGTAGAAGGCCTCGTCCATGCCGCGCCGGCGCCCGCCCTTGCTCAGCATCATGACGTTGTTCCAGGTCTGGTGGCCTTCCTTCATGGTGCCGTAGCGGATGTCGGCCTTGTCGCCGGTCTTGGCGTTGGCGACCAGGGCCACCGGCTCCCAGCAGGACGCCATCAGCACCTCGCCGCTGGCGAGAATGCCGACGCCGTTCTGGAAGCCGTCCCAGAAGGTGCGGAACTGGCCCTTCTTCTTGTGGTCGATCAGGAACTGGCAGACCGCCTTGACCTCGGCTTCCGACATATCCGACGGATCGTCGATCTCGACCTGGCCGCTTTCCTTCAGATAGATCGCGGTCACGGTCAGTGTCGGGCCGAAATCGTTCTGCAGCGCCACCCGGCCCTTGAACTGGGAATCGAACAGCACGCCCCAGCTATCCGGCTCGAAGCCGACGGCCTTGTGGTCGTAGGCCAGCGAATCGGCGTTCGAGATGAACGGCACGGCATAGACCTCGCCGTCATGGCGGATGGTGTCGGCGGCCGCGCCGCCCTCGGCATAGACCGGCAGGATGTTCTTGAAGTTCGGGATCTGGGCGGTGTCCAGCGGCACGATGGCCTTCTGCGAAGCGAGCGCATCCTCCATGCCGCCGCCATTGTCGGTCAGCGCGTCGAACAGCTTGTTGCCGTCGCCGACGACCATCTTCTGGATCGCCTCGTCGGCCCGCGCGCTCTTCGCGGTGACGGCGAGCGACAGGCCGGACTGCTGTTCCATGGCGGTCCAGTCCTTGGCGCCGACCTTGGCGATGGCCGAGGCCCAGACCTTCAGCGCATGGCCGTCGGCCAGCGACAGGCCCGGCACCAGGCCGGCGGCGGCGGCCGTGCCCATGGCGGCGGTGCCGTGCAGAAACGCGCGGCGGCTGAATTCGAGCTGGTTCATGTCCCCACTCCCTGTTGTTCTTTTCGGACGGCCCCCCCGGACCCGCAAGCTTAGCCTATCCGGCTGGGTGCTGCGCCGCAAACCAGTCGGCGACCTGCGTGCCGGTCATGAACACGGTATCGTCGCGCGCCTGCAGCGCGTCGATGGTCCGTCGCAGGTAGCCGATGCGATGCGGCACGGCGATCAGATGCGGATGCAGCGCCAATGTCAACATGCGCGGATTCTCGGCCAGTTCGTGCTCGAAGGCGGCGATGGTGTCGATGGCGCGCCGGTGCATCTCGGGCGAGGCGTGCCGCTCGACGGCATAGACCACGCTGTCGTTGGTCTCCAGCGTATAGGGCATGGACAGCAGCGGCCCGTGCCGGGTCGTCATCCAGCAGGGCAGGTCATCCAGCACCCAGTCGAAGACGAAGTCGATACCGGCCGCCTTCAACAGGTCGGGCGTATCCTCGGTCTCGCGCAGCCCCGGCCCCAGCCAGCCGCGCACCGGCTGGCCGCTGAAGCCGCGCAGCTTCTCCAGCGCCAGGCCGATCAGCCCGGCCTCGTCCTCGGTGGCGTCGATGCCGCGCTGGTGGATGCCGTGGCCGACGAACTCCCAGCCGGCCGCCAGCATCGCCTCGGCGCAGGCCGGGTAGGCGTCGACCACGCCGGCGTTGATGCTGGTGCTGGCCGGCAGCCCGCGTCCGGCGATCAGGTCCAGCAGCCGCGGCATGCCGCAGCGCATGCCGTATTCGGCCCAGGCGAAGTTCGGCACATCCGGCACGCTGCCGCGCCCGTGCGGCGGCGTCAGGATCGTCCGCGGCATCGGCTGATCGAACTGCCAGTGCTCGACATTGACCACGAGATGCACGATCAGCGGCTTGCCGTCCGGCGGCTCGAGGCGCGGCCGCGCGCTCGACATCTGGTAGGGGATACGCGGGTTCGACATGTACGGCTCCAGTACGCGACGCAATTGTTAAGCTTAGCGCTTGTCGGGGTCGTCGCAAGCTCGAGCAACGTATCCGCTAAGCCTGTTTGTCGAGTCTGCATATTGCAACCGAAAGTGTACCCTGTGCATGATTGCCTTTGGTCGGCAATCGCGATGGCTCATCGAAATGGCTGTTGTTGACGCTCATGCCTTGTTGCAGGGCAGGTGACCGTTTCGATTTGCACGCGTGTTTGCTAATAGTGTGAGGAAGGACAAAGACGTGCGAAGAAGTAAATATTTTATCCGAGTTGTATGCTGATGTCGCCGCAGGTTAATCTTGAAGTTATGTGGCAAAAATTTGCTGCAAATATGAAGGATAAGTTTGACTATAAAGTACGATTTGTAAATATCGATGCTTATATTGGGTTTCTATCGGAAAATAGCATTGGTGGTTTCAGATTATTTTTTCATCATGTTGGACTGGTTACCTCGATTTTTCTATTTTTATTGATTTTTTACTGCTCTATTGGTTCAGCTCAAACAAATGAACGGATTTTACTTAAATCGACTGAAATATTAAATGAAGAATTGTATCTCGAATTCGAAGAAAAATCCCAGAACGGTATGCTGGTTGAGTATATTCCGGAAGAAGAAGATCTGAAAAGCTGGAGTGTATTATTCTCCATCAGGCTGGCCTACGGCGTCGATTTTGACCCTAAGGCATCTGCTGCTTCTACGGTTAGGAACATAAATAATAGAAAAGGTCATGATCCAATTGCTTCAGTTTTGGCTTTTAAATCTTCGGATGAAAAGTCGTATATAGTGGATTTCCTAGTTTCTCAAGGAAATATATTTGAACACAATGTTATGAGATTTTTCAGATTTGAAAAAGGGGTTGCGAGATTACAAATTGCGAGAAGGTTGTATTACAAAGGTGAAGGTACAGAATATGTTGGGGATTTTATCGATTCGGCTCGATTGAATAGAAATAAGATATATTCAGAAATAATGAATATAAAATTGGATGAGTTTATTGAAGTAAAATAAACTTCACATTCGTAATTATTTTTGAATATTGATTATAAGATAAATCTATGTGCAATCGATGGAGATGTGGGAAAATATCTGAAGAATAGATACTTGTGTCAATCCTACAGAATATAAAGTGCGACGCCCCCAGCGTTTGTTCATGTCGCCGCAGGTCAGGACTGTAGGTCCTCGATGTACTGTTTCGCCTCTGATGTGCTGAAGCCGTAGAGGTCCTTGGCGACAATCACGGCATCGATCGTGTTCCCCTGCTGCACCATGTCCAGCAGGCGGGCCTCCTGCGCCGCGCGGTCGAGCGTCTTGGCCTGCGCCTGCTCGGATTCCAGTGTCGGGGCGGCACCGTAGTCGCCTGCCAGGTGGGCGACGGCGACGGCGAGCTTGGGCCGAAGGCGCGTGCCCTTGGTGTGCCAGTCGAGGCGCAGATTGCCGTCGCGGCGAATGCTGACCGGCGCGCCTTTGGCCTTCTGCGTGATGCCCTTGATCGTCGTCGGCAGCCAGAGCCGCCGTTCGTCATCGAGCCTCGCCTGCACTGCGATCAGGTCGTCGTCGTGCAGGCCGATTTCGAGATATTGCTGCCGGACCAGCGTATCGTCTTCGTGGCTGACGGTGTCGCCGCTGCGGCCGACATGGCGCGCGCGCTCGTCATGGGCGCGGATCCAGCGGACCTCGCGTTTCGGGATGCGCAGGACGATGGCGTCGCCGCGCGGCAAGCGATGGTCGGCGAAGTTGCGCAGCTTCACATCGAGACCGTGCGGACCGGCGCGCAGCACCCAGTTGCTCGGCTTCAGGGCGGCGAGAAAGCAGCCGAAGAAGGCCAGGCCCCCGACCGCGCCGACGAGACTGACGATCAGGCCGATGATACCGGCAATGCCGTAAAGGGCGACCTGAAGAATAACCGGCAACCCGGTCAGCGGCGGGTCCTGAACGGCCTCATAACCGAGCCAAGCCGGTGCGAGGCCCATCGCCAGCAGCACCAGCGCGACCACGAGGCGGCCGACCCAGGCTTCGCGCGCGACGAGCTCGGCGGGCGACGCGATGGCGGCGTCCTCGCTCAAGAACGTCAGGTCGGCGTATCTGCCCACGGTCGTGTCCGAACGGATTGGCGGGAGACATAAGCTCTAGCCGCCTGCGCTTAGCATTTCCTTACGCCGGGAAGGTGCGATCGAGGCATTGCGCCAGGGCCGCTTTCGGGCCGACAATCGGCGCATGTGCGGGGTCGTGTACAGGGGGCCAGGGGTCGTGATCGGTTTGGGGGGCGGATGACGTCACTTTTTGCGCGTGTGCTGGGCGTGTTCGTGGCGCTGGCGGCCTTCGCCATGATGCTGGTGACCTGTGTCGACGTCGTCGGCCGCTACGTCTTCACCGCGCCGCTGCCGGGCGCCGTGGAAATCAACGAATTGCTGCTGGGCCTGATGGTGTTCGGCGCGCTGCCGCTGGTCACGCTCGCCCGCGAGCATGTCAGCATCGGCCTGCTCGACGGGCTGTTCCGCGGGCCGGCGGACCGGGTCCGGCAGGCGGTGCTGAATCTGGTCTCCGGCGGCGTCATCGGCATCACCGGCTACCGGCTCTGGCTGAAGGCGGACGAGCTGGCGGCGAACGGCGACACGACGCTGTATTTGCGGATTCCGGCCGCGCCCTTCGGCTATTTCATGAGCCTCGCCGCTGGCATCACCACCGTGATCCTGCTGGTCGCCGTCGTCCGCGCGATCCTGCCCGCCGGCCAGGGACGGGGCTGACGCCGTGCTGACCGCATTGGCCGGCTTCGCCATCCTGTTCGTGCTGCTGTTCCTGGGCCTGCCCATCGGCTTCGGCATGATGCTGGTGGGCCTGGGCGGCTTCGCCTATCTCATCGCCTGGGGGCCGGCGCTGGCGCTCCTGGGCCAGACCGCCTTCGACACCGTGCTGACCTACAGCCTGTCGGTGGTGCCGCTGTTCATCCTGATGGGCAAGCTGATCACCGAGGCCCGCCTTTCGGACGAGCTTTACCGCGCCTGCTACGCCTTCCTCGGGCGCTGGCGCGGCGGGCTCGCCATGGCGACGGTCGCCGCCTGCGGCGGCTTCAGCGCCGTCTGCGGCTCCAGCCTGGCGACGGCCGCGACCATGGCCAAGGTCGCGGTGCCGTCGATGCGGCAATACGGCTATGCCGACAGCCTGGCCGCCGGCTCCATCGCCGCCGGCGGCACGCTCGGGATTCTCATTCCGCCGTCGGTGATCCTGGTGCTCTACGGCATCATGACCGAGAACGACATCGGCGCGCTGTTCGTCGGCGGCATCCTGCCGGGCCTGCTCGGCGTCCTGCTCTATATCCTCGCCGTCGCCACGACCACGGCGGTCAACCCCGAGGCCGGCCCGCCCGGCGAGCATGTCGCCTGGCCCGAGCGGCTGGCGGCGCTGTCGCGCATCTGGGCGATCATGCTGCTGTTCCTGGTGGTGATCGGCGGCATCTATCTCGGCGTGTTCACGCCGACCGAGGCGGCGGGCGTCGGCGCCGGCGGCGCCTTCCTGTTCGCGCTGGCGCGTCGGGCGCTGACCTGGCGCATTCTGGTCGACGTGCTGGTCGACACCGCGCGCACCACCTCGATGCTGTTCATCGTGCTGATCGGCGCGCTGATGTTCTCGAACTTCATCAATGTCGCCGGCTTCCCGGCGGCGCTCTCCGGCTGGCTCGACGCCGCGGCCTGGCCGCCGCTCGGCGTGCTGTTCGCGATCATGGCGATCTACGTGGTGCTGGGCTGCGTGCTGGAAAGCCTGTCGATGATGCTGCTGACCGTGCCGATCTTCTATCCCATCATTGTCGGCCTCGGCTTCGATCCGATCTGGTTCGGCATCCTGGTGGTCGTGGTCATCGAGATCAGCCTGATCACGCCACCGATTGGCCTCAACGTCTTCGTCATCAAGGCGGTGCTGCCTGACGTGCCCACGGGCCAGATCTTCCGCGGCGTCATTCCCTTCATCCTCGCCGACCTGGTCCGCCTCGCCATCATCATCTTCGTGCCGGGGCTGGTGCTCTTCTTGCCCAGCCTGATGAGCTAGCGTGACAGGCGAACAGTCCACCCCCTTTGGTCATGCCCGGACTTGATCCGGGCATCCAGAGCACCAATGCCCCTGGGTTGCCGGGTCAGGCCCGGCAACGACGAAACGGCGAACTGATTGCCAGGCGGCGATTAACCATACCGGCCGGCATCGGCGCTCGCCTGCGGGGGCGGAACCGGCGATAATGCCGCCTCGATCGACACGGGACGGGGAGTGACAAGGGTCATGTCTGGGACCATAAGAAAAACACTGATCGCCGGCCTCCTGGCCGCCGCCGCCATGTCCGCCACGGCCAGGGCCGAGACCGTGCTGCGGTTCTCCAACTGGGTGCCACCGCAGCATCCGGTCTCCACCGACATCATCAACGTCTATGCCGAGCGGATCGCCCAGGCGACCGACGGCCGCGTCAAGGTCCAGGTGCTGAGCCCCGGCCTCGGCAAGCCGCCGGCGCATCTGGACCTGGTGAAGAACGGCGTCGCCGACATGGCCTTCGCCGTGCACAGCTATAACGCCGACCGGTTCGCCTTGCCGCGCGTCGCCGAGCTGCCGTTCCTGGCCAAGGACTCGCTGTCGGCCTCGGTCGCCTACTGGCGCGTGCACGAGAAGCATCTCGCCGCCGCCGACGAGCACAAGGGCGTCAAGCTGCTGGGCATTTGGGTGCATGGCCCGGCGCATATCTGGACCATCAAGAACCCGGTCAACACGCTCGACGACCTCGGCGGCCAGAAGATCCGCGTCGCTGGCGGCATCACCAAGGATATCGCCGAGGCATTGGGCGCGGTGCCGTTCTTCGCGCCGGCATCCAAGACCTACGAGGCGCTGTCGAAGGGCGTCGCCGACGGCATTTTCTTCCCGTCGGAGTCCGTGCCCGGCTTCAAGCTCGACAAGATCATCCGCCACGGCCTGATGGTGCCGGGCGGCCTCTACCGCTCCAGCCAGTACATCGTCATGAACCAGGCCAAGTGGAACGCGCTGTCGGATGCCGACAAGCAGGCCATCGACAGTGTCTCGGGCGAGGCGCTGGCCAGGCTCGCCGGGGAGGTCTGGGACCGCATCGATGCCAGGGGCATCGAGACCATGACGGCCTCGGGCATCAGCTTCAAGACGGCCGACGGCGCGCTGCTCGACAGCATCAGGGCCAAGGTCGGCGGTCTCGAGGGCACATGGCTGGCGACGGCCAAGGCCAAGGGCGTCGACGGCGAGGCCGCGCTCGCCATGCTGAAGGCCGAAATCGCCGGGATGTA
>JANQKO010000364.1 GCA_028281075.1 Alphaproteobacteria bacterium
CGGCCACGCCACCGCGCTGGTCCGGGCGCTGGCCGAGATCGCTACGGCGCCGCTGGCCGCCGTCCGCTGGCCGGCCGTCAGGCCGGCGGCCGCCCGCCCGCGGAACCGTCGGCGACGGCGCGGCTGCCCGGAAAGCGCTGCGTCAGCGCGGTAACGGCGTCATCGACGACGCCGTCGATATCCTTCACCAGCACCACGGCTTCGGCCAGCCGGCTTTGCTGGCAGGCTTCCTCGATCCGCCGCGACAGGCTGAACAGACGGCTGACGCCGAGCGCGCCCGACGTGCTTTTCAGGTCATGCGCCTCGTTCAGCAGGCCGACCTTGTCGGCGCTGCCGGCGGCATCGAGGATGCGCCGGGCCCGCTCGCGCACGTCGCCGAGATAGGCCGCGACCATCTTGTTCAGCGCCGCGTCGCCGACGCTGCCGCGCAGGCGGTCGAGGACGGCGGTATCGAGGTCCGTCGCCGGGCCATGGCCGACGGCCACGGCCGGTGCCGCCGCCGGCTCCGGCCGCGCGGCCTGCTTGGCGTCGCCGATCCGGCGCAGCATGCCGGTCAGCTCGTTGATGTCGATCGGCTTCGACAGATAATCGTCCAGGCCGGCGTCGAGGAAGCGTTCGCGGTCGCCCTCCATGGCGTTGGCGGTGACCGCGATGATCGGCACCGACGCCCGCGCGCCCGGCAGCTTGCGGATCGCCGCCGTCGCCTCGATGCCGTCCATCTCGGGCATGTGCACATCCATCAGCACGACGTCATAGGGGATCGTACGCACGGCCGCGACGGCCTCGAGGCCGTTGGCGACGGTGTCGACGCGATGCCCCTCGCGTTCGAGAATGGTCACGGTCAGCACCTGGTTGATCTGGTTGTCCTCGGCCACGAGAACCCGCAGCCCGTCTTCCGGACGCTCGCCATGCATCGCTTCCAACGCCCCCCTGTAGGTCGGTGGCGGCTTCTCCTCACGCTTGCCGACGGCAATGGCGATCCGCTCGAACAGCGTCGCCCGGCGCACCGGCTTCAGCAGATAGGCATCGAAGCCGATCGCCTTGACGCGTTTGACGTCGCCCAATTCCTCGGCGGAACTCGCCATGATCATCGGCATGGCCGACCAGGCCGGATTGGCCCGGACCTGGCGGCCGAACTGCTCACCATCGACGTCCGGCATCGATTTGTCCACGACGGCGATGTCGAACGGCGGCTCGGCCGCGCGCAGCGTCTGCAGCCCGGCCGGCGCGCTTTCGGCCAGCGTCACGGTGGCGCCGGCGCCGGTGAGCTCATGAAAGAAGATCCGGCGGCTGGTCTCGTTGTCGTCGACGACCAGAATCCGCAGACCGGCGATGTCGCCGGCGTCGGGCGCCACGTGCACGGTCTCGCCGATCTCGTAAGGAATCGTGAACCAGAACGTGCTGCCGCGTCCCGGCACGCTGTCGACGCCGATCTCGCCGTCCATCAGCTCGACAAGCTGCCGGCAGATGGCGAGCCCCAGACCGGTGCCGCCATAGCGGCGGGTGATCGAGGCATCGACCTGCGTGAACTTGTCGAACAAACGCGACTGGGCGTCGGGCGCGATGCCGATGCCGCTGTCGATCACCTCGAAGCGCAGCGACGGCCGGGCGGCGTCCGTCGCCGCGATCGCGACCTCCAGCGACACGGTGCCGGATTCGGTGAACTTGACGGCGTTGCCGACCAGGTTCAGCAGGATCTGCCGCAGGCGGCCGGGATCGCCGCGCAGCGACCGCGGCACCTGGCGCGCGATCAGCGAGGCGATCTCGAGGTTCTGGGCATGGGCCTTGGGCGACAGCAGCTCGACGACGCTCTCGACCACCGAGGTCAGGTCGTAGTCGATGATCTCGAGCTCCAGCCGGTCGGCCTCCAGCTTCGAATAATCGAGGATGTCGTTGATGATGGTCAGCAGCGCGTCGGCCGACTCGCGGACGGCGACGGCGAAGTTCCGCTGCGCGTCGTCCAGCGCGGTATCCAGCAGCAGCCCCGTCATGCCGATGACGCCGTTCATCGGCGTGCGGATCTCGTGACTGATCGTCGCCAGAAAGTCCGATTTCAGGCGGTTGGCGCGCTCGGCCGCCTCCTTGGCGGCGCGCAGCTCGCGGGTGCGGGCCTCGACCTGGGCCTCCAGATCCTGGTTCAGCGCCCCGAGCTGGTCGTTCCGGCGGCCGATCTCCTCCAGCATCACGGCGCGCTCGATGGCGCCGGCGATGGCCTGGTTCATCGGCACGATCAGGTCTTCCTGCGCCGCCTCGAACGGAATCGGCCGCTTGTCCGGGCTGAGCCGGTTGATGAGCTGCACCACGCCGACCAGCCGTTTCTGGAACGTCGTCAGCGGGAAGCAGAGCAGCGCGCAGCTTTCGTAGCCCTGCGCCCGCAGCACGTCGCGGCGGATGCCGAAGGGATATTCGACCTTCGGGTCCTTGGCGTCGTCGATGCGGATGCTGCGCCCGGTCAGCGCGACATAGCCGGCCAGCGAGCTGTCATCGACGGGCACGCGGATCATCTCCGGCTCGAGCGCTACGGCGTCGTTCTGGAAGACGATCGGCTCGAGCCAGCCATCGCTGTCGCCGTCGCGCAGCAGATAGATCGTGCCGGCCTCCGCCTGGGTCAGCATCCGGCTCTTTTTCAGGACCTTGTCGAGCAGATCCTGCACCGAGTTGCCGGCCTGCCGCTCGACGAACTCGATAAAATCGAGCACCAGGCTCATTCGCGGTCGTCGCTCACGCGTACGCCTCCCGACCCCAGCGAAATCGGAAGCGGTGATTCATCGCCGGACTTTCGCACAAATCTCAATCGGCGCCAATTCGCGACTTGCCCGGACCGCTCCCCGGGCGATCACGAATGCAACGGCAGCGGTCCTTGCGGGCCGGCGCTCAGAGCCGGTAGCGCAGCCCGGCCTGCACCGTGTTCGAACCGATATCGTCGTCCGTGGTGCCGAAATAGCGATAGTCGACGGTCAACGTCAGACCGTCCCAGACCGGATAGGCCAGGCCGACGATGCCCTGGAAGGCGAACTCGGTGCTGTCGTCGCCCGAGGTGGTGACGCCGCCCACCGTCACCTCGTCGACATCGGCGAAGGCGACGCCGATGCCGGCGCCGACATAGGGCCGGACGAACCATTCGAACGGAACATCGTAATAGCCGTTCAGCATCACGGCGATGTTGGTGACATCGCCGTCGGCCTCGGCCCGGTTGCCGCCGGTCGTGGCCTCGTCGAGATCCGCCGACCGGTAGGCGAAGGCCAGCTCGGCGCGGATATTCTCGCCGACGTTGGTGCCGACGGCGAGATCGGCGACGAAGCCGCTGTCGACATCGATGTCGACATCCGTGCCGCCGACCGTTTCCTCCTGGTCTTCGGGAAAATCAAGGCCACCGCCGATCGATACATAGATCCCGTCGAACCAGCCCGCGAACCAGCCGTCATCGCGCGGCGGCGGGGCGGCGGCCGGCCGGATCTGGGCGACGCTGGCGGCCGGCATGCGCGGCGGCGGCGTATAGCGCAGGGTCGGCGGCGGCGGCGCCACCTGCACCGGCGGCACGTAGGCCGGCGCGCCGTAGCCCGCCGGCAGCGGCGCCGGCAGGCCCGAGGCCGGTCCCGGAAACGGCCCGGCATCGAAGGGATGCCGCTCGGCGAAAAAGCCGTTGAAGTCGTAAATCCCGCCGCGTGTGCCGGCCTGCGACGACAGCGCCGCGGAGACCGACAGGGCGGCCAGCAGCCCCAACGAAATTCGGCAGATCATCCCCCAGCCTCTTCCCTACCCTGAGCCCATCGCGGCTCAGCATAGCCTTAACCGAGGGCGCGGCCAACGTCGCCGGTCGCGGGTCAGTCGCCGCTGCCCTGGACCCGGGCCTGCTCCAGGTCCAGCAGCGCCCGCTTGCGCGGGATGCCCCAGCGATAGCCGCCGAGACCGCCGTCGCCCCGGGTCACGCGGTGACAGGGGATGGCGAGCGGTACCGGGTTGGTGGCGCAGGCCCGGGCGACGGCCCGCCGGCCCGTGGCCTTGCCGAGCACGATTTCGGCGACGTCCGAATAGGACCGGGTGACGCCGGCCGGAATCCGCATCAGCTCCTCCCAGACCCGGCGCTGAAACGCCGTTGCCTGGACGTCGAGCGGCAGGTCGAGATGCGGCAGCCGGCCGTCGAGATAGGCGACGGTCTGTTCCAGCCAGTCGGCCAGCACCTCGGCGTCGTGACGGATCTCGGCGGCGGGGAATTCCCTGTGCAGGCTCTCGACCAGTCCGGCCGCGTCGTCGCCCAGGCAGATGAAGCAGACGCCGGTGCGCGTGGCCGCGACCAGGACATGGCCCAGCGGCGTCGCCGCCGTGGCATGGGCGATGCGGGCGCCCTTGCCGCCCCTGGCATAGGTGGCGGGCGTCATGCCGAGCTGGCCGGGCGCGCGCTCGTAGAGCCGGCTGGCGGCGCCGTAGCCGGCCTCGTAG
>JANQKO010000368.1 GCA_028281075.1 Alphaproteobacteria bacterium
GGCCCGGCGACGACGCAGCGGTGAGATCCGCCGCCCAGGGACCAACATCGTTGGCACGGCTTCGGGTCGGACATTATGGTGCCGCGCATGGATCCCTTCGCGCAGCGCCTGTTCGCGGAATCCGAGGTGCGCGCCGAGCGCATCGGCGCCATCGCCCGTATCGTCGTCTCGGCGCTGCTGCTGGGCAGCCTGATGCTGGTCGTGGTCGGCCCGGCCCGGCGCGAGGGCGCGATGGTCCACGACCAGATCGTCGTCGCGGTGGCGACCGTGTCGGCCTACCTGCTGCTCGGCCTCGCCGCCTTCTGGCTGGCGCGGCCGCGGCTCTACCGGCCGTGGATGTCGTGGGCGCTGGCGACCTTCGACGTGGTGTTCATCCTGGTCAGCCTGGAGCTCGGCATCCGCAACACCGGCATGTCGGCGAACTACGCGGTCACCCTGCCGGTGGTCTGGCTGACGCCGCTGGTGCTGGCGTTCGGCGCCATGCGCTACGAGCCGCGCCTGGTCGGCTACGTGGTGCTGCTGCTGGTCGGCGGCATCGGCTACCTGACGCTGTCCGGCGCGCCGGCGCCGCCGGCCGGGCTGGTGCCGCTGTTCCAGTGGCCGCCCAACGTCATGCGCATGATCATGCTGCTGCTGGCCGGCCTGGTGCTGACGATCGCCGTCACCCGGTCGCGCGCCCTGCTGCTGCGGGCGATCGACGAGACGCGGCGACGGGACAACCTGACCCGCTATCTGCCGCCGCAGATCGCCGGCATGGTGGCCGACGCCGACGCGGGCGACATCCGGCGGGGCTGGCGGCAGCCGGCGGCGGTGATGTTCGTCGACATGCGCGGCTTCACCCGGCGCGCCGAGCGCATGGACCCGGCCGCGCTCGGCTGCTTCACCGGTGCCTTCCGGCGGCGCGTCGCGGCCGTGGTCGAGGCGCATGGCGGCGTCATCGACAAGTTCATCGGCGACGCGGTGATGGTGGTGTTCGGCCTGCCGTCGCCGACGGCGGCGGACGCGACGCGGGCGGTTGCCTGCGGCCGGACGATCCTGGCCTCGCTGGCCGACTGGAGCGCGGACCGGACGGCGGCCGGCGACGACGCGGTCGCGGCCGGGATCGGCATCCACTGGGGCGAGGTGTTCTGCGGCGCGGTCGGCGACGACGGCTGGCTGGAATTCGCCGTGCTGGGCGATACGGTCAACGTGGCGGCGCGGCTGGAGGAGGAGAGCAAGCAGGCCGGCCTGCCGCTGATCGTCTCCGAGGCGCTGCTGGGCGCGGCCGGTGAGGCCGAGGCGGACTGGACGCCGCTGCCGCCGGCGCGACTGCGCGGCCGGCGGCAGCCGGTTCGGATCTTCGGCGCCGGCGGCTGAACGGCACTGAACGGCGGCGGGGTTGCGGCGACCAACCGATGGCGGTTGGCCCCCGAAGCATGGCAGGGTCGCGAGAGCCGCCCGTCGACCCTTGGGGAGCGCGGGCCCGGCCCCGCCATGCGTTGTCACCGCCGTACCGTGATCGCCGCCGTGATACTATGCCGCCTGTAGCGGCTACAGGTTCAAGCAGGGGGATCGCCGGCATGCTGACCATAGGCGAATTGTCGAAACGGACCGGCTGTCACGCCGAGACCATCCGGTACTACGAGCGCATCGGCCTGCTGCCGGCGCCGCCGCGGAGCAGCGGCGGCCACCGCCTCTATGATATCGATCACCTGCGGCGCCTCTGCTTCGTGCGGCGGGGTCGTGACCTGGGCTTCGGCCTGGAAGAGATTCGCGAGCTGCTGCGCCTGGCCGATGCCGATGCCGATGCCGATGGCGGTGTCTGCGGCCAGGTGCGCGCGCGCACGCTGGCGCAGGCCGGCCTGGTGCGAAACCGGATCGCCGAGCTGCGGCGGATCGAACGGACGCTGGTCGAGCTGGCCGCGCAGTGCGATGCCGGCGGGCGGCGCGACTGCCCGATCATCGACCGGCTGTTCGAAACACCCGCCACGGCGCATTGAGCGCCGGCGCGGGCCGCTGGTAGACTCGACACGACAACGAAGAAGCGGGCAACGGGACGGGAGGAACACGGCATGGCGACGGCGGCGGGCAGGACGGCGAAGAAGCGCGGCGCGCCGGCGGGCCGCAACATGTCGGTGGGCCGGGCCGAGGCCGAGCGGCTGTACACGACGATGCGGCGCATCCGCACCTTCGAGGAGCGCACCGTCAAGCTGTTCAACGAGGGTGTCGTCAAGGGCACGGCGCACAGCTATATCGGCGAGGAAGCGATCGCGGCCGGCGTCTGCGCCAACCTGACCGACGACGATTTCATCGGCAGCTATCACCGTGGCCACGGCCACTGCATCGCCAAGGGCGCCGACGTCGACCGGATGATGGCCGAGCTGATGGGCCGCGACACCGGCTATTGCCGGGGGCTGGGCGGCTCGATGCATATCGCCGACATGGACCTGAACATCCTGGGCGCCAACGGCATCGTCGGCGCGGCGATGCCGCTGTGCACCGGCGCCGGCCTGGCGGCGAAGCTGCGCGGGCAGGGCCAGGTGGTGGTGGCCTTCTTCGGCGACGGCGCGTCGAACCAGGGCATCTTCCACGAGTCCCTGAACCTGGCCGCGGTCTGGAACCTGCCGGTGATCTTCGTCTGCGAGAACAACCAGTACGCGCTGACGACGTCCTACCGGAACTCGACATCGGTGCCGCAGATCTCGATCCGGGCCGCCGGCTACGGCATGCCGGGGTTGACCGTCGACGGCAACGACGCGGTCGAGGTCTACAACGTCGTCGGCGAGGCCGTGGCGCGGGCCCGCGACGGTGGCGGCCCGACCCTGATCGAGGCCATGACCTATCGCTGGGGCCAGCATTCGATGCGCGCGAACCTGGCCGATCCGCGGCCGCAGGACGAATACGACGAATGGCTGGCGCGCGACCCGATCAAGCGCATGGAGGCCGAGATCGGCCGGGGGCGGCTGCTGGCGAAGAAGCGGCTGGGCGAGATCGCCGCCGCGGCCGAGGCGGAGCTGGACCGGGCCGTCGCCTTCGGCAGCGACAGCCCGGAACCGGACCGGGCGATGATGGAGGCGGCGGTCTATGCGCCGCATGCGGCGCACGGCGAACCGGGCGCGGGATCGACCGACCGCGAGCTGGCCTTCGTCGAAGCGCTGAACGAGGCGCTGCGGCAGGAGATGGCGCGCGATGGCGACGTGCTGCTGATGGGCGAGGATGTCGGCGCCACCGGCGGCATCTTCGGCGTCTCCAAGGGGCTGATGGATGAATTCGGGCCGGAGCGGGTGCGCGACACGCCGATCTCGGAGGCGACGTTCGCCGGCTGTGGCGTCGGCGCCGCCATCGCCGGCTTGCGGCCGGTGGTCGAGATCCAGATCTTCGACTTCGTGGCGCTGACCATGGACATGCTGGTCAACCAGGCGGCCAAGTTCCGCTACATGCTGGGCGGCAAGCCGACCGTGCCGCTGGTGGTGCGCGGCCCGCAGGGCGGCGGCATCCGGCTGGCGGCGCAGCACAGCCAGAGCCTGGAGGCCTGGTTCACGCACGTGCCGGGCCTGGTCGTGGTGGCGCCGTCGACGCCGTACGACGCCAAGGGCCTGCTGGCCGCCGCAATCCGCGACGACAACCCGGTGATCTTCCTGGAGCAGAAGATGCTGTACCTGGAAGCGAACGGGCCGGTGCCGGCGGAGGCCTACGCGATCCCCATCGGCAAGGCCGACGTGAAGCGCGCGGGCACGGATGTCACCGTGGTGGCGACGCTGTCGATGGTACCGCGGGCGCTGGCCGCCGCCCGGCAGCTCGAACGCGAGGGCATCAGCGTCGAGGTCGTCGATCCGCGCACGCTGCGGCCGCTCGACGAGGAGACCATTCTCGCCTCGGTGCGCAAGACCAACCGGCTGGTGATCGCGCACGAGGCCTGGACCAGGGGTGGCTTCGGCGCCGAGGTGGCGGCCGTGGTGGTCGAGAAGGCGTTCGACGACCTGGACGCGCCGATCACGCGGGTCGGCGCGCTGGACGTGCCGATGCCGTATAACGACGCGCTGGAGCGGCAGGTGATCCCGTCGCAGGAACGCATCGCCGAGGCCATTCGCGGCGTGTTCCGACCGCCGGGAGGAGATCCGTGACAGCGACCGATGGCGACGACGCGGCGCCGCTCGATCTGGCGCATCTGCGCCGCTACACCGAGGGTGACGAGGACCTGGAGCGCCAGCTCTTCGGCATGTTCTTCCCCGACGCCGAGGCGCATCTGCAGGCCATGGCCGCGGCCGAGGCGGACGAGACCTGGCACCGCTCGGCGCACGGCCTGAAGGGCGCGGCGCGGGGCCTGGGCGCCTGGGAGATCGCCGGCCTGGCCGAGGACGCCGAAGCCATGGTCGGCGGCGCGACGGGCGGTCGGGCCGCCCATGTCGAACGGATGCGGGTGGCGTTGGCGCGGTTGCGCGGCGTGGTCGAGGAGCTGCTGGGCGCGGTCGAGCCGCCGGCCGCGGACTGACGTCGCGGGCGCCGCCGCCGGCGCGCTCGGCGCCTTGATCGATATCAATTTCCCGGCGCCGCGCGCGCCCTATCACGGGTTCCAGGCGTCGCCGGGCCGGCCGGCCAGGCCGCCCGCAGCGAAGAAGGAGAGGCCCATGGCGATCCGCGACATCCTGGTCTATCACGGCAACGATCCGCACAACGAGTCCCGCATGGATATCGCGATCTCGGCCGCCAAGCGGCACGGCGCGCGCCTGACGGGGCTGCATGTGCTGACCTATCCGGCCCTGCCGACCTATATGCAGGTCGAGGTCGGCCGCGAGATCCTGGATCAGCAGATGGCGGCGCAGCGCGAGCAGGCGACGGCCGCCGAGCCGGCGTTCCTGAAACGGCTGAGCGACGCGGAGATCGAGGGCGAGTGGCGGCTGATGGAGGGCGACGCGACGGACGCCGTCAACCAGTCGGCGCATTACGCCGACCTGGTGGTGGTGCCGCAGGCCGATCCGGACACGCCCACGCCCTATGACAACATGGCCGACAACCTGCTGATGTCGTCCGGCCGGCCGCTGCTGATCGCGCCCTATATCGGCGCCGCCGGCGGCTTCGGCCGCCGGATCCTGGTCGCCTGGAACGCCTCGGCCCAGGCGGCGCGCGCGGTGCACGACGCCCTGCCGTTCCTGACCGCGGCCGAGGAGGTCGTGGTGCAGAGCGTCAATCCCCGCGACGATTCACATCTGTCCGGCGCCGAGATCGGCACGCACCTCGCCCGCCACGACGTCAAGGTCGAGGTCAAGCGCATCGTCGCGCCCGATCTCGACGTCGGCGACGCGCTGCTGTCGGCGCTGTCCGACAACGAGTGCGACATGCTGGTGATGGGCGGCTACGGCCACTCGCGCATCCGCGAACTGGCGCTGGGCGGCGCCACCCGGTCGATCCTGCAATCGATGACGGTCCCGGTCCTGATGTCGCACTGATCCGGGCCTTCGTTCACCGGCGGCGGCGAAGCGCCCTTCGCCGCCGTTCTGATTCGTGCGAGCCGGCGCGCCGGCCCGCGCCCTCGAAAGCCGTGGTTTCCGGCCGCTTTTCACCGCCGGTGCCCCTGTGATAACCGTCACTCGGCGGGTTTCGTAAATTGCTTATATTTGTATTTCCGCGCACCAACACTTGCGTGAAAGGTGCTATTACTTATGCGTTGTTGAGGGGAGCCATTGGCTTGTCGGGCGACGATACGGGGCAGGTTTGGGGGACCGCGGTGATGCAATTGGCGCCGACCATGCGTGCAACCCGGTAAAGTCAGACGAGGGCACAAATGAGCTTCAAGATAAAGTTCTGGGGCGTGCGCGGCAGCATCGCCTGTCCGTCGGCGAAATACGTCGCTTTCGGCGGCAACACGAGCTGCGTCGAAATCTCGGCCGGCGGCCAGAAGATCATCTTCGACCTGGGCACCGGCGCCCGCAATCTCGGACACTGGTTGCTGAAGAAGAACGTGCGCGAGGCGCATATCCTGATGTCGCATACGCATTGGGATCACATCAACGGCTTCCCGTTCTTCTCGCCGGCGTTCCGCGAGGGCTTCAAGTTCAAGATCATGGCCGGCCATCTCTGGGACAAGGACATCGGCATCCGCGACGTCCTGGCCGGGCAGATGACCACGCCGACCTTCCCGGTGCCGCTGGAGGCGATGCGGTCGACGATGGCGTTCGAGGACTTCAAGGCCGGCGAGACGTTTTCGCTGGGCAACGACGTCGAGGTCAAGACCTGCGCGCTGAACCACCCCGACAACGCCACCGGCTACCGCATCAACTATCGCGGCCGGTCGCTGTGCTACATCACCGATACCGAGCACGTGCCGGACAAGCCCGACGAGAACATCCTCGACCTGATCGCCAGCGCCGACCTGGTGATCTACGATTCCACCTACACGGACAAGGAATTCCCCGCCCATGTCGGCTGGGGCCATTCGACCTGGCAGGAAGGCGTGCGGCTCTGCCACATGGCCGACGTCAAGCGCCTGGCGATCTTCCACCATGACCCCGATCACGAGGACGCCTTCATGGAGCGTCTGGATTCGGAGGCGCGCTACACCTGGGACGGCGCCTTCGTCGCCCGCGAGAACATGCGGGTCTACCTGGATTAGTTCGCGACCGATCTCCCCGCTTGGTCATCGCCGGACTCGATCCGGCGATCCAGGCGGCGCTCGCCCAACGCGTCGTTCTGGGTCACCGGGCAAGATCACCTACTTGGCGGGCCGATGACTCCCGGCCCATGCCGGCCCGGCGGCCGCTACGGGGCGCCCGAGCGGTAGTCGTCGATCGCGGCGTCGAGGCGGCCGACCAGCTCGTCGCTGTAGCCGGCATAGTCGAGCGGCAGCGTCGAGTAGATCTCGGTCACCAGGCTCCAGAGCAGCTCGCGCAGCAGGGAGGCGCCGCGCAGCGCGCGGAAGGCGTGCAGGCCGGCGGCGTCGGCCGGCGCCTCGAAATAGGCCTCCAGCAGCCAGGCATCGCGCGCGGCCGGCAGCGCGTTGTTCGATGCCAGGTTGGCGAGGTCGAAGAGCGGCGTGTTCCAGCCGCCATACTCCCAGTCGATCAGCCACAGGCGCCGGCCGTCGTCGACGATGTTGGCGGCGAGCAGGTCGTTGTGGGCGAAGACCGGCCGGATGGCGCCGATCGCGTCTTCCCATTCGTCGTTCAGCTCGAGCCAGGCCCGCAGGCGGTCGGCCATGCGGCCGCGGGCGCCGGCCAGGATCCGGGCATAGCGGCGGTTGACCTGGAAGACCCAGAACATCGGTCCCGGCACCTCGAGGTGCCGGGGCATTTCGAGATGGCAGTCGCGGACCAGCTCGACGATGCGCGGCAGCATGTCGCCGTGGCCGATCTCGGCCTTGTCGAGCGGCCGACCGCCGGTGATGAAGTCCATGACCAGCGCGCCGGGCTCGTGATGCACGATCGGCGGCGACAGGCCAGCGGCCTCGGCCGCCTGGGCCACGGTGAGCTCGTTGAAGCGGTAGACCGCGTGCTCGGGCGCGTCGTCGCCGATGCGCACGGCATAGGCGTGGCCGTTGTCGTGGACCAGGAAGTTGCGGTTGCTGAGACCGCCCGGCAGCGGTTCCGGATCGACCGGTCCGGTCCAGCAGCTCAAGCCGGCACATCGTTGCAACGCCGCGTCGGTCACGCCTTCGACTCCCATGCCCGCGGCCCGAATCGCGCGCCGCCGCGGCCATGTTAGCGCAGGCCCCGGCCATGGCGGTTTTTCCTTGCGCGGCGCGATGAACCGGTTCCGGCCTTGGCGTTTCATGCGATCATCGCGTCATGGCATGCAGATCCCGTCCGGTCCGGTGGCGTGTCGGCGCCATCCTGGCGGCGGCGCTGATGGCCGGGTTGGCGACGGCGGCCGCGGCCGAGCCGCGGGTGTATCGCGTGGCCGGCGTCGGCGCGGCCGCCGTATTCAAGGCCGGCGATGGCGCCCTGGTCGCGCGCGACGGCGCCGGCGCGTATCACCGCGTGGCGCTGACGGACGGGCGGCTCGATCTGGCGCCATTGCCGTCGTTCGCGCCGCCGCCGCGCCGGCACCGCCCGGACATGCTGCCGGACGGTATCGTCACCGAAGGCGGCCGCATCGCCGCCGCCTGGCTGGCGGGACCGACGTCACGCTACCGGCATGCGGTCCTGGGCGACGCCATCGAAGCCTCGGGCCTGCGCGTCGCGCTGACCGACGGCCGCACGCTGGACTACAGGCTGCCGCCGGATTCCGTGTTCGAGGACCGCCTGGCGCGGTTGGCCGACCTGGACGGCGACGGCGACCGGGAACTGCTGGTCGTGCGGTCCTATCTCGATGCCGGGGCGGCGCTGGCGGTGCTGGACCTGACCGATGGCGCGATACGGATCGCCGCCGAGGCACCGGCGATCGGCCTGCCGAACCGCTGGCTCAACCCGATCGGCGTGGCCGACTTCGACGGCGACGGCGGCCCGGAGGCGGCCGTCGTGATCACGCCGCATATCGGCGGCGTCCTGACGCTCTATCGGCTGCGTGAGGGCGTGCTGCGGCGGGTCGCGGCCGAACCGGGCTTTTCCAACCATGCGCTCGGCGCGCGCGAACTGGGCATGGCGGCGATTCTCGACGCCGACGGCGACGGCGTGCCGGACCTGGCCGTGCCGGGCGCCGCGCGGCGCAGCCTGCGGATCGTCAGCTTCGCCGGCGGCCGCTTTCGCGACCTGGCGCGGCTGGGCCTGCCGGCCGACATCGTCACGGCCATCGCCGCCGCCGAGCTCGACGGCCGGGCCGGCACGGCGCTGGCCTTCGGGCTGGCCGATGGCAGCCTGGTGGTCGTCCAGCCATGAGCGGCGCGCGGGAGCGGGGCGGCGGTCCCGGCGGCTATCGCCTGGAGGCGCAGATCGGCCATCTGCTGCGGCGCGCGCATCAGCGGGCGACGGCGATCTTCCAGGCCGAGATCGGCGACGCCAACGTGACGCCGACGCAGTTCGCGGCGCTGGTGCGGCTGCTGGAGGCGGGCGAGACCTCGCAGAACCGGCTCGGACGCCTGACCGCCATGGATCCGGCGACAATCCAGGGCGTGACCCGGCGGCTGGTCGAGCGGCGGCTGATCGAGAGCCGGCCGGACCCGGACGACCGCCGCCGCACGCTGCTGCGGCTGACGGAGGGGGGGCGGGCGCTGGTGGCGCGGCTGCTGCCGAACGGGCCGCGGGTCAGCGCGGCGACGCTGGCGCCGCTGGACGCGGCCGAGCAGCGGACGCTGCTGGCCCTGCTGAAACGGCTGGGCTAGCTGTGGAGCGTCAATAGGTTGTCCTCGGCTAGGCCGAGTCTGCTGATTGGTGTTTTGGCTTTCAAGCTAGCATGAGGTCTGTGCCAGTTGTATCG
>JANQKO010000370.1 GCA_028281075.1 Alphaproteobacteria bacterium
ACGGTGCCGGAGGTCGAGACCTTTCTCGTCGCGCTGGAGCCGGGCCAGCTCTGTCCGGTGCCGGTCAAGAGCCGGTACGGCGCGCACGTGCTGCGGCTCGACCGCAGGATCGACGGGCGGCGCCTGCCGTTCGAGGCGGCGCGGGACCGCATCGCCGCCTACCTGCACGAGGCAAGCTGGCGCCGCGCGGTGGCCCAATACATCAAGCTGCTGGCCGGCCGGGCCCGTATCGACGGTATCGAACTCGAGGCCGCGACGAGCGTCCTCGTGCAATGAGCGGGAGAGCGGGAAGGGAGGTGCGAGATGAAGACGGCGTTGACGCGGCGTTACATCGAGGCGATTCCCGACACGCTGCTGCAGGAACCGCTCAACTTCATCTTCGCCGACCATTACCGGCAGCGCGTGGTCTGCACGCTGCTGGAGGAACTGGCCGACGCCGAGGCGCTGGATGCCGGCAAGGCCGAGGAGGTGGTCGACTTCCTGGCCAACGACATGGCGCGCCACGTGCGCGACGAAGAGGAAGACCTGTTCCCGCTGCTGCGCCGCCGCTGCGCGTCCGAGGACGAGATCGAGGCGATCCTGGACCAGCTTGCCGGGGAACACACGGCGGATGAGCGGTTGGGCCGCGATCTCGTCGTGGCCCTGGGCGCGCTGTCCGCCGCCGGCACGGCGCCGCGAATCCGTCCGAAGGTGCGGCAGAAGATGCTGGACTTCGCCCGCCGTCAACGGCGCCACCTGATGGTCGAGAACAACATCGTTCTGCCCATCGCCCGGACCCGCCTGGGCGGGGCGGACCTGGCGCGCCTGGCCCGGCGGATGGCGGTCCGCCGCGGCGTCGTCATGGCCGTGGCGGAGGGCGGCTGACCGCGCGGCGACCGAGGACGTCAGGTGGGTTAAGAGTTTGTTTACCACCCCTCTTTACGGTTTCTCAATGAATGGGAGCGGTTGCGGCCGTCCCGCCGGTTGAGGTCCCGGACGGCGTTCCACCGCCGGCCGGGCGCCGAAGCCGGAGCGACGTGGGCGGCAGCATCAGCGGCCAGGAACGACAGCCGATCCGCCAGGCACGAGTACACGTCGAGACATGCTTTCCGAGACCTTCAAACGCACCTTGAACCGCGCGCGGTCGCTCGTCGTCTCGCACGGTCTGGACTTCATCACGTCGGAGCACCTGCTGCTGGCGCTGACCGACGATCCCGACGCGTTGCCGGTGTTCGCCTGCCGCGGCATCGACATCGACGCGCTCCGTGCCGACCTGATCGAGAACTTCGACGACGATCCGGACGAGGAGCTGCCGCGGGACCTCGCCGACGGCGCCCACGCGCTGTACCTGACGGCCGAGATCCGCCGCGTCATCAGCCGGGCGGCGGCGCTGGTCAAGCGCGAGGGCGGCGACGTGACCGGCGAGCATGTCGTGGCCTCGATGCTGTGCGAGCACCAGGGCCGCGCCGCGAAGCTGATGAAGAAATGGCAGATGTACGGCCTGGAGCTGCCGCCGCCGTCCGACGACGATCCGTTCGACGCCCGGCGCCCGCGGCCGGGGCGGGGCGGCGATGCCGGACCCGATGACGCCCGGCCCGACGGTGACGGGCCCGACGATGCCGTGGCGGACGATCCGGCGCCGGCGGACGATGCCGGCGCGCTGGACGCCTATTGCGTGGACCTGCGGCAGAAGGCGCTGGCCGGCCGGATCGATCCCGTGATCGGCCGCGAGGACGAGATCCTGCGCACGGTCCGGGTGCTGTGCCGGCGCACCAAGAACAACCCGATCTTCGTCGGTGATCCCGGCGTCGGCAAGACGGCCATCATCGAAGGCCTGGCGCAGAAGATCGTCGAGGGCACGGTGCCCGACGTCCTGGCCGGCACGGTGATCTACGCGCTGGACATGGGCGCGCTGCTGGCCGGCACGCGCTATCGTGGCGATTTCGAGGCCCGCCTGAAGGCCGTGATCGACGCGCTGGGCACGCGCGAGCGGGCCGTGCTGTTCGTCGACGAGATCCACACCATCGTCGGCGCCGGCGCCATTTCCGGCGGCGCGCTGGACGCCGCCAACCTGCTGAAGCCGGCCCTGCAGGACGGCCGCGTGCGCTGCATCGGCGCGACGACGCATCAGGAATACCGGCTGCATTTCGACAAGGACCGGGCGCTGGCCCGCCGGTTCCAGAAGATCGACGTGGCGGAGCCGGGCGAGGACGACGCCGTGCGCATTCTGAGCGGCGCCAAGTCGCGCTATGAGCGGCATCACGGCGTGCGCTATACGCGCGGCGCGGTCCGCGCGGCGGTGGCGCTGACGGCCAGGCATCTCGGCGACCGCAAGCTGCCGGACAAGGCCTTCGATGCCATCGACGAGGCGGCGGCGCGGCAGATGCTGAAGCCGAAGGCCCGGCGGCGCCGGACGATCGGCGTCGCCGAGATCGAGGCCGTCGTCGCGGAAATGGCGCGGATTCCACCGAAATCGGTGTCGCGGGACGACGGCGCCAGGCTGCGCGGGCTGGACGCCGGCCTGAAAGCCGTGGTGTTCGGGCAGGACGCGGCGATCGACGCGCTGACCTCGGCGATCAAGCTGTCGCGGGCCGGCCTGCGCGCGGCCGACAAGCCGATCGGCAGCTATGTCTTCTCGGGCCCGACCGGGGTCGGCAAGACCGAGCTGGCGCGCCGGCTCGCCGACGCGCTCGGCATCGCGCTGATCCGCTTCGACATGTCGGAATACATGGAGCCGCACGCCGTCAGCCGCCTGATCGGCGCGCCGCCGGGCTATGTCGGCTTCGAGCAGGGTGGCCTGCTGACCGACGCGGTCGACCAGAAGCCGCATTGCGTGCTGCTGCTGGACGAGATCGAGAAGGCGCATCCCGATCTGTTCGGGCTGCTGCTGCAGGTGATGGACGCCGGCCGGCTGACCGATCACAACGGCCGCGGCGTCGACTTCCGCAACGTGATCCTGATCATGACCAGCAACGCCGGCGCCGCCGAGATGGCCAGGCCGGCCATGGGATTCGGCCGCGACCGGCGCGAGGGCGAGGACGCGGCGGCGCTGGCGCGGCTGTTCACGCCGGAGTTCCGCAACCGCCTCGACGCTATCGTGCCGTTCAACACGCTGTCGCCCGAGGTGATGCGCCGGGTGGTGGACCGGTCGCTGCTGGCGCTTGCCGACCAGCTCGCCGACCGCAAGGTCGGCATCGAGGTCGACGCGGATGTCCGCCGCTGGCTGGCCGAACGCGGCCATGATCCGGATTACGGCGCGCGGCCGCTGGCCCGGCTGATCCAGGACCGGATCAAGAAGCCGCTGGCCGACGAGCTGCTGTTCGGCACGCTGGCCGGCGGCGGCGCGGTGCGGGTCGGGCTGGCCGACGGCGGGCCGGTCTTCGAGCTGCGGCCGGCCGCGGCCTGATCCAGGGCGGCGGACACCCGCCCGTCACCCGCTGTGACAAGGACGTGACGTGGCCGTTCCCGGCTTGCATTGCCGGCGCCCGCGGCGGACACTTCCGATGTTGGTTCAGCGTCGCGGCGACAGCCGCACTGCGGAGCGGCCGTTGACAGCCGCCTGACGCGGATCATCCAAGAAAAATCCGTCCGGACATCTACCGCCATCTCCGGCGCTCTCGGGGGAGCAGAGGAGCGGTTTGCTCGCGGCCCGGCATGCCGGCCACGAGCCGGCGGTCGCGTGGCGATGCCGAACGCGACCCGCCGATTTCCGCCGATGATTGTTCGTTTCACCGGACCGGTTCGCGGCCGAACGGGCCGCGAACGGTCAGCAGTCGGGAACCAGGAGAACAGACATGGCAGACCTTACACCCAAGATCGTTGTGCTGAAGGACGACCAGATCGGCGTCGCCGGCGTCGCGGAAGCGGTGCTGTCCGAGGCGTCGGTGAAGCGCGACACGCCGATGGACGCGGTGGACGTCATGCAGACGGAGTTCGATCCGACGCCGGACAGCGTGATGGAGACCCCGGCGATCGGCATCTTCACCGCCGACATGTCCGAACAGGAGGTCGAGAAGGTCAGGAAGCGGCCGCAGGTCGAGGACGTGGTCGAGGACGAGATGCAGTTCGCGTTCGCGCCGGACGATTACCGCGGCGGGGTGGGGGTGATGGACCCGCCCGAGGAAGACCTCGACGAGGCGGTGCTGGAGCTCGATCCGGACGCGATGGCCGAACTGCAGGCCGAGATCGAGAACGAGCTGAGCTTCGATGCCACGGACGAAACCCTGGCGCCGAGCCAGGCCGAGCTCGATCAGTTGACGCTGCGCGAGCCGAGCCTGAGCGAAGCCGAGATCGAGATCGAGCATGCCCTGCTGGACCAGTCCGAGGGGCGGTGGGCCGAACCCGGCCTGCCGGGCATGCTGGAGCCGGCGAAGCTGGCGCCAGCCCTGCGTGGCCTGTTCAAGTTCTTTCGCGAGGAAGAACGTCCGCTCGACCAGGTCGGCGACGCGGAAATCGAGGAGGTGCTGCGCCGCAACCGCGTCGTCGAGGCGCTGGCGCAGCCCGAGGCGGTGCGTGACGTGATCCTGCCGAACATCCGCATGATCTACGCCAACTATGCCTGGCGCTACGCGCGCGGCGCCGGCGTGCGCCTGGCGATCGTCGACACCGGCATCGCGCCGCACCGCGATCTCAGGATCTATGGCGGCGCCAGTTTCGTGCCGCGCGTCAGGAGCTGGCGCGACGATCACGGCCACGGCACGCATGTCGCCGGCACCGCGGCCGCGGCGCTGAACGGCTACGGGATCGCCGGCGTCGCGCCCTCGGCCCGGCTCTATGCCGTGAAGGTGCTGAGCCGCAACGGCTCCGGCCGGCTGAGCTGGATCCTGAACGGGCTGGCCTGGTGCTACCAGCGCCGCATGCACGTGGTCAATCTCAGCCTCGGCAGCCGCTATCCGCGGCACAATCCGAACGAGTTCAATTCGGCCTACGAACGCTATGGCCGGTTGCTGCGGCGGCGCGGCATCCTGGCCGTGGCGGCGGCCGGCAACAGCAACGGCCCGGTCGGTAACCCGGCGCGGTGTCCGTCCTACATGGCGGTCTCGGCGATCGACGGACGGCGGCGGCGCGCCGGCTTCTCCAACTACGGTCCGCAGACCGAGATCTGCGCGCCGGGCGTGCAGATCCTGTCGACCTATCCCGGCGGCTTTCGCCGGCTGTCCGGCACCTCGATGGCGAGCCCGCATGTCGCCGGAACGGCGGCCCTGGTCAAGAGCCGCTTTCCGACCTGGCACGGGGACGTGATCCGGCGCCGGATGATGGCGACGGCGCTGGATCTCGGCCGTCCCGGCCGTGACTGGGTGTTCGGCCATGGCCAGGTGAACGCCTACCGCGCCGTCCGTTGAGGCCGGCGTCGCGTCGGCCTAGCATGGCGGCCCGGGCGGGCGGGAACGGTCCCGGCCGCCCCCCGCCGGCGGCGGGCGATCCACGAAATCGACAGGGGGCATGACCGCGTTGGACATCGATCGGGATCTGCGCGCGCAGGCATTGGCCAATCCGGACGCCATGTTTCATGTCGTCCTGTGCTGCAAGGCCGCGGCCGGTATCGGCGACGACGCCCTGGCGGCACATGGCTTCAGGCCGGAATCGCGGCAGGTGCTGGCGGACGAGATGTTCATCCATGGCGACGTCAGGGGGCGCGACCTGACCGGACGGCTGTCCGACATCGCCGGCATCGACGTGGTGTCGAGCGCGCCGGACGCCGAGATCAGCTAGCAGGCTGCTGGAACGATCCGATATCGCGGCTGACCATCCTTCGAGATAGCCCCTGGCGGGGCTTCCTCGGAGCCTGTGAAGAAATGACTTCCGACCCAAGGAAAGCCGTCATGCTGGCGCAGGCCAGCATCCAGCGGCATCGCAACCTGTTCAAA
>JANQKO010000394.1 GCA_028281075.1 Alphaproteobacteria bacterium
CCCTGCGCGGCCAGCATGTCGACAACCGCGACTGGCTCGCCGACCCGGCGCGGCCCACCATCATCGTCGGCACGGTCGACATGATCGGCTCGCGGCTGCTGTTCGAAGGCTATGGCGTCTCGCGCCGCATGCGCCCCTATCATGCCGGCCTGCTTGGCGCCGACGCGCTGATCGTGATCGACGAGGCCCATCTGGTCCCGCCATTCGAGCGGCTGCTCGACGCGATCACGGCCGACGCCACCGCCTATGGCCCGCGGGACGGGGACGACCGCGCCGTCGTCCCGCCCCTGAAGGTGCTGCCGCTTTCCGCGACCGGCCGCGAACGCCAGGCGGGCGTCTTTCGGCTGCAAGGGCGGGACCACGGGCAAGCGGCGGAAAACGAGCTCGTCTCCCGGCGGCTCAACGCCCGCAAGGCCGTCACCGTCGCCACGCCCGACGGCGGCAAGCTCGAGGACGCGCTCGCCGCCGCCGCCTGGCGGCTCGGCGACGAGGGGCGGCGCCCGGTCCGGTGTCTGATTTACTGCGACAGGCGGGAAACGGCGGAAAAGACGAAGCAGAGGATCGAGGCCTACGCCGCCGGCGGCAAGAGGAAAGGCGTGGCGCCGGCCGCGATCGAAACGGAACTCTATACCGGCGCGCGGCGCTTCTTCGAACGCGAGGCGGCGGCGGACCGGGTGGCGGCGCTCGGCTTCATCGCCGGCAAGAGGGGCGAGAGGGTCGAACCGGACAAGACGGCCTTTCTCGTCGCCACGTCGGCGGCGGAGGTCGGCGTCGATCTCGATGCGGACCATATGGTCTGCGATCTGGTGGAATGGGAACGCATGGTGCAGCGCCTGGGGCGCGTCAACCGCCGCGGCATGGAGGCGGCGGGCGCGCATGTCGTCATCGTCGATGCCTCGGACACCGAAAAGGACGCCGCGCGCAAGGCCCGGCTCGAAGCCGCGCGCGCCTTGCTCGACCGGCTCGTCGGCGAATACCAGGCGAACGGCTGCCCGGCCAGCCTGCGCGACCTGCACGACGCGGCGGGGGCGGACGCCATCGCGGCCGCTTCCACGCCCGAGCCCCCGCGCCCCGGCCTCACCCGCGCGCTCGTCGATGCCTGGTCCATGACCTCGCTCGATACCCATACCGGCCGGCCGGAGATCGCGCCCTGGCTGCGCGGCTGGATCGACGAGGAACCGCGGACGGCGGTGCTATGGCGCGAACACCTGCCCGGATGGACGGGCGACAGCGGCGAGCCGTTCCGTGGTCCGACAGACGCGTCGTCGGGCGAGGCGGCGGACTTTTTCGATGCCGCCCCGCCGCACATGAGCGAAAAGCTCGAAACGGAGACCCACGCGGTCGCGCACTGGCTTTTCGCACGGGCGGAGCGGTGCATCGCGCGGGCGAAAACAAGAACCCGCCAAACGCCGGCGGAGGACCGGTCCCTGGGGACAGGCGAGATTGTCGCTTTCGTCTTGTCCGCGTCGCACGAGGTCAAGGGGCACTACCGGTTGTCCGACTTCGATGGGGACAGCAAGAGCCAACAGCGGGTGCGGCGGGTTCTTGCGGGCGCGACCCTGGTCCTCGACGCCCGCTTCGCCGGGCTCTCCGGGGACGGCCTGCTCGACGCGAATGCCGACAAGCCGCCGCCAACCGCCGATGACCCCGAAAAATGGTGCTGGGAACAACGGTCCGACGACGGGCCAGCCAACCCGCTGGTCGAGTTCCGGGTCCGCATGGCCGAACGCGACGACGACAGCGACGGCGACAACGACGACGACGCGGCCAAGACCGATTGGCACAAGCGGTTCGTCCATGCCCTCACGCGCGATCGGGAAGGCAACGCGGTCCGGCAACTGATCGTCGAGAAATGGCGCGGGGCGTCCACCAGGGAGGAGGAACGCTCGGTCGCGCGGCCGCAATGCCTCAAGAAGCACCAGGACTGGACCGGCGCCGAAGCCGAACGGCTGGCGTGCGCCCTCGGCCTGACCGGCGATGCCAAGGCGGCGCTGGTCCTGGCCGCGCGCCTGCATGACGAGGGCAAGTGCGCGCGGCGCTGGCAAAGGGCGTTCGGGGCGGCGCGGGACGCGCGCAGATACGGGTTGCCGCTGCCGCTCGCCAAGACCAGCGGGCCGGTCGACGTCAAGCTGCTCGACGGCTACCGCCACGAGTTCGGCTCCCTGCCCCATGTCGAGGCCGATCCGACGTTCAAGGCGCTGCCGGCGGACTGGCGCCAGCTCGTTCTGCATCTCGTCGCCGCCCATCACGGCCAGGCGCGGCCGGTGATCGAAACCCGAAGCTGCGACGACGCCCCGCCCTCGGCGCTGGCGGCGCGGGCGCGCGACGTGGCGCTGCGGTTCGCCACGCTTCAGAAGCGATGGGGACCCTGGGGCCTCGCCTGGTGGGAAGCGCTGCTGCGCGCCGCCGACATGGAGGCCTCGCGCAGGAACGACGCGCAGCCCCAGTTGGCCCAGCGGGCGGAGGAGGCGTGATGGCGCTGGCGGCGATCCCCGTCGACCTGCTCAATCCCGGCCAGGTCTTCGCCTGCCTGGGCTTCCTGGAGGCCGCCGATGTCCTGCTGGGCGATGCCGAGGGCGGCTTCGACTGGTCGGACGAGGCGAATGTGAACTTCCGCCTCCGCGCCGCCGGCGAGCCGAACCCCGTCGCCGTCGTGCTGGCCTTCCTGGCCGAGGCGGAAACGGCGCCATTCGCGTCCTCGGCGGCACCGGCGGACACGTTCCCGGCAAGGCGAGCCGATCACATGGCACTGCCGATCCGGTTCGACCGCGGCGACCGCCCTCCCGTCATGCTTGGCCATTGGGCCGACGGATCGAGCCGGCAGAGCTTCAAGCTCTATGCCGGCAACCGGTCGGCGGACGGAATAGCCCGCGCCATGCTGAAAGGCGTGCGCGTCAAGCCCTCGAAAGCACAGCGGGAGGCGAACCAGCCGGGCGATCTCGAGACCATGGGCATCGCGCAACTCTGGCATCGAGACCCTGCGCGCCTGACGGCCGATCCCTTCGGGGTGCTGACCGCGATGGGCGGCAGCTTCAATTTCGACCCGCGCGGGGCATGGACGGCGATCGACGCCGGCTATTCCCCGAACGCGCACAAGCATCCCGTGAACGCGTCACCCGTCGTCGAGTTCCTGGCCGCCTGGGGCCTGGAGCATGCCCGCCCCCGTGAATCCGAACGGCGGCGGGTCGCCTATGTGGCCTGGGACCTCCCGCTGCCCCCCATTCTCGCGCGGCCCGCGCTTGTCGGCGCGATACCCGCGTTGCCGTCCCGGCATTTCCGGTTTGAGCTCGACCTGTCCGGAAAGAACAAGGTCGTCACCTTCGCCCGAGAGGAGCATGCCCCATGACCGAGCCGATCGACCCCACCCAGGAGCTCATCGATTCCTGGGCCGACGACAAATCCGGACCCGTGGCGCTGCATCTCAAGCAGAAGCTTCTGCCCGTCGAAGGCGACGGCGCGGTGATCTTCCCGCCGACCTATGCCGACACCGGCTACAACATCGACACGCTGTCGAACGGGACGAAGGTCTGCACCATCGACAGCGTCGGTTCGCAGGCCAACCGCATGGAGCCGGTCTTCAAGGACCCGCCCCACAAGGACCTGGTTCCCCAGATCGAGATCACCTACGGCAACGAACAGGTCATATCGATCCTCGAAGCCGGGCACCGATTGGGCGATGCCGTCATCCGCTGCACCGAACTGAAGCCGGCGGCCAAAAAGGCGTTCCGGGCCTTCCTGGACAACGGCGATGCCGGCCCCATCGCCAAGCTCGCACCCACGTCGCTCGTCTTCGGCGTCTGGGATTCACGGGAGACGCACGCGAAGCTGCCACGCCTCGTTCAATCCGTCATTCGCGCTTGGGACGTCGACGAACTCACCCGGTCCGCCCAATACACCCCGTCGCTCGACTACGCCGGACTTGACGTCTTCACGGACGAAGACAAGGCAAAGCAAGAGGGCAATGCGAAATCGCCCCTGGCCAAACGCGGTTTTGTGCATGTGCCGGCGACCGGACAACACGGCGGCATCGTCGCGCGCGGAAACATCGAACGCATGGTGACCGTGAACCTGGTCGCGCTGCGGCGGCTGACCGGCGAGAACGGGCAGGCGCTGCGACGCTACGTCCTCGGCCTGTCGCTCGTTGCCGCCTGCGAACCGGTCGAAGTCTTTCTCCGCGCCGGCTGCATGGTCACCCCCGATCCGGCGGCGCCCGCCCGATGGGAGGCCGTCGCCCGCGACGGCACGCGTATGCCGCTCGACCTCGACGACGGCAGGGCGGAATCTTACGCCCGACGGGCCGCCGGCGCTTTTGGCGTCGGCCCGTCGCGCCGCGTCGCGTTCGACCGGAAGCTGGCGGAAGCAGACCTGGGCGACACGACCGGAAAGAAAACGAAGAGCAAAGCGAAAGATTGAGAACAGCAGCGACGCGAGCGCCCGACCCATGCCTTCCGCTCTCCTCATCGCCGTGCGCTTTCACGACGGACGCTATCATGGGCAAGGCGATTGGCCGCCGTCGCCCGCGCGGCTGTTCCAGGCGCTGGTCGCCGGCGCGGCGCGCGGCGGCGCGCTCGCGGCCGAGGCCAGGGCCGCCTTGGAATGGCTGGAACGCATCGAGGGCGCGCCCGTCATCGCCGCGCCGTTCGCGCGCGCCGGCAGCGGTTTCAACAATTTCGTGCCCAACAACGATCTCGACGCCGTCGGCGACGACCCACGCCAGGTCGGCAAGATCCGCGCCGAGAAATCCATCCGCCCCCACCTCTTTGATCCCCAGACGCCCTTTCTGCACGCCTGGACCTTCGAGGCGACGCCGGCGGAAACCCGGCATGCGGAGCGCATATGCGGCATCGCGGACGATCTCTATCAGCTCGGCCGCGGCGTCGACATGGCCTGGGCCCGGGCCGAGATCCTGACCGTCGACGCCCTCGACCAGCGGCTCGCCGCCCATCGCGGACCGGTCCACCGTCCTTCGCGGGGCGCCGGTGGCATGCCGCTCGCCTGCCCGCGGAAAGGCTCGCTCGCGAGCCTTATCGAACGCCACGCGCAAGCCGGCAGGCGGTTCGAAACGCGGTTCAAGGCCAGGCCCGTCAAGGCAAATCCGGATCGGAAGAAGGCCGCCGGCCAGCTCTTCTCGCAACCGCCCAAGCCCCGTTTCCGTCGCGTGGCCTATGACTGCGCGCCGGACTATCTCCTCTTCGATCTCGAAGGCCCGGGCGCGCCCTGGCCGCATACCGGCGTGGTCCATCTCGTCGAACGCATCCGCGACGAAGCACACGCCCGGCTGGCGGACGCCCTGCCGGACAAGGCCGCCTGCATCGAGCGGATATTCGTCGGGCGGAACGCGACCGAGGCGAACAAAGCCGCGCGCATTCGCATCGCGCCCCTGCCGTCCATCGGCCATACGCACGCCGACCACGCGATCCGCCGGATACTGGTCGAGGTCCCGCCCGACTGTCCGCTGCCGGCCGGCGACATCGAATGGGCCTTCTCCGGACTGGCGCCGCTGGTCGACGAAGGCAGTGGCGAAATCCTGATCGAGCTCGCCCCCGCCGCCACGCGCGCCATGGCGCGCCGTTTCGGCGTCGCGGCGGATGCGCCATCCCGTCTCTGGCACAGCGTCACGCCGGCGGCCCTGCCCGCGGCGCGTCGGCGCATCGATCCCAATCGCGGGCGGGAAGCCGTCAAGAGCGGATCGGAGCGCCTTCGGGAAGAGGCCGCCGCCCGCGCCGCCGTCGGCCAGGCCCTGCGCCATGCCGGCATCGCAGCCCCGGTCGAAGTGATCCATGTCCGGCGCGAGCCCTTCGCGGCGAAAGGCGCGCGCGCGGAGGCCTTCGCGCCGGGAACCCGCTTCGCGAAGCAGCGCCTCTGGCATGTCGAGATCGCGTTCGGCGACGCAATCGATGGCCCTCTGCTCGTCGGCGATGGCCGCTATCTCGGTCTCGGGCTGATGGCGCCGGCAGGCCCGCGCGATGTCGTGATCTATGCCATCGACCCCGGCACGCGTCCGTCCGCGGATGACCGGCCTGCGTTTCTGCAGGCGGCACGGCGCGCCCTGATGGCCATCGCCCGCGACAAGTACGACACCGTGCCGCGCCTGTTTTCCGGCCACGAGCCCGACGGCGCGCCGGCACGATCCGGCGCCCATGAACATGTCTTCCTCGCCGCCGACGAGGAGGCCGGGCACCTCACCCGTCTCTATGTCATCGCGCCCTGGCGCGTCGATCGGACGGTGCCGTGCCCGAAGGAGAGTCCGTTCGAGGCTGTCGCGACCGCCCTCCAGATCGTGCGCGCCGGCGCGCTGGGCGTCGTCCGCCTGCGCCCCTGCCGGCCCGACGACCGCACGGACCGATGGCTCGGCACGGACACCGTCTGGCGCCTCGCCACGCCCTATGCCCTCACCCGCCACATGAAGCCGAGGGAGCGTTTCACCGACGCGCTCCACGCGGACATCGCGCGGTCCTGCGCGCGGCTCGGCCTGCCGGTTCCCGAGATTTCCCTCGACCCGGATGCCGGGCCCGCGTCCGTGGGCAAGGCCGTGTCCTTGACGTTCGGACATCCGGTGCGCGGGCCAATTCTGCTTGGTCGTGGCTCTCACCGCGGTTCGGGCGCGTTTCGCCGGGCTTCGTGATGATCAGGGGCGGGTCTCGCGGGCGCGACCGCCGGCCACCATCCATCTTGAGAATGACTAGCATTATCACTATGGTCGCCCCGCCGGGCGCGGCGGGCGGCCCGGCGGGGCGCGCGGGCCCCGGGATCGCGACGGGGTGGAGACATGCCGGGATCGGCGGAGGAGCTGACGGTCGAGGCGCTGTACCTGCGGCACCACCTCGCCCTGCGCCGGTTTCTCACCCGCATGTGCCGCTGCGAGGAGACCGCCGCCGACGTGGCGCAGGACGTCTATCTCCGCCTGCTGCGCTACGCGCCACGGCGCGTCGTCGATAACCCGAAGGCCTACCTGTTCCAGGTCGCCGCCAACGCCGCCCGCGACCGCCTAGCGCGGGAGAGCGCGCGCGAGCGCCTGGTCGACGGCGGCCCGCCGGCCGAGACCGTGCCCTGCCCCCGGCCCGACGCCGAGGCGGTGACGCTCGCCCGCGAGCGCCTCGCCATCCTGGCCGACGCCGTCGACAACCTGCCGCCGCGCTGCCGCGAGGTGTTCCTGCTCAGCCGCTTCGACGGGCTGTCGAACGGCCGCATCGCCGAGCGGCTCGGCATCTCCCGCAACATGGTCGAGAAGCACATCATCAAGGCCCTGCTGCACTGCCGCCGGCGCCTGGACGCGGCCGGGAAATAAATGCAGATTGGCATGCCGAGCCGAGGTCAGGACTTTCCGCCTTCGGACGGTCCAATGTCGTAGGGGCGGCGACCCGGCCCCTCGTTGCTGGCGGCATGATGCGATGACGTTCTCCGGCAAGCCATCGGCCGAGTCCGGGCCGCATGACGAGGCCATCGTCGAGGCGGCCACGACCTGGTTCGTCCGCCTGCGGTCCGACCGCGCCGGCGAGGCGGATCGCCGCGCCTTCGCGGCCTGGCTGCGACGCGACCCCGCCCACGCCGAGGCCTATGCCCGGGCCGAGGCGCTGTGGGACGAGGTCGGCGGGCTGCCCGATCCGCGCGCCGCGCCCGGCCCGGCCGAACGGCGGCCGGGCG
>JANQKO010000417.1 GCA_028281075.1 Alphaproteobacteria bacterium
GCTCGGCCCAGATCAAATCGGCACCGACCTGCGGCGGCAGATTGCTCACAGGTCGGGCCGTTATGCCATCAACCGCCGCGGGCGGCGGCGATCTCGGCCTTGGCGCCAAGCGCCATCAGGCGGACGTCGTTCAGGATGGTGCAGAACTGGAAGCCCCTGTCGACCATGCGCTTGACCATGTCGCCGGAGCCGCAGTGGATGCCGGCGGCGATGCCGGCCTCCCGCGCGGCGGTCTTGATGGTCTCCATGGCGTCGACCACGACCGGCTCGCTCGGGTCGGCGCTGGGCGGGAAACCGAGGCTGATCGACAGGTCGCTGGGGCCGACATAGATGCCGTCCAGGCCGGGGGTCGAGACGATCTCGGCGACGTTGTCCAGCGCCTCGCGGGTCTCGATCATCGCCAACGTCAGAATGGTGTCGTTGGCATGCCGGGCATAGTCGCCACCGCCATAAAGCAGGCCGCGCGCCGGCCCGAAGCTGCGATAGCCCGCCGGCGCATAGCGGCAGGCGCCGACGAACTTCTCCGCCTCGGCGCGGTTGTTGACCATCGGGCAGACGATGCCGTAGGCACCGGCATCCAGCAGCTTCATGATCGGCGCCGGATCGTTCCACGGCACGCGCGCCAGCGGCGTCTTGTCGGTGGTGCCGATCGCCTGGAACATCGAGACGGCCGCCTGGAAGTCGACCATGCCGTGCTGGCAGTCGACGGTGACGCTGTCGAAATCCTCGTGCGACAGCACCTCGGCGCAAAAGGAATCGGGCACGGCGCACCAGGCGTTCACCACCGCGCCGCCCTCGGCCCAGATTTTCTTGACGTTGTTCTCACGCATGTTTCGTTCCTTCCCGTTAGGCGCGCGGCCGGGGTGGCCGGACGCCGGCCTTCTCGGCCCAGGGCTGCAGCGCCCCCATGATCGTCGGATAGAGTTCGACGCCATTCTCCAACGCCGCGCGCTTTCGCGCCAGTGCGCCGTCACCCGGCATGCGCACCGGCGGCCCGCCGTCGGGCACGGCCGCGGCGCGGCAGACGTCGGCCAGGTGGCCGGTTTCGCGCCGGAGGGCGTCGCCGCCGCCGAAGGCGGCGGGGTCGATGATTTGCAGAAACACCGAGGCGCCCCACTGCGTCGGCGCCTCGGCCCGACCATGGCCGCAGAGGCCCGAGGTCAGCGCCTCGATCATCAGCGCCAGGCCGAAGCCCTTGTGTCCGCGGTCGGCGCCGCCCAGCGGCTGGAAGGCACCGGGCGGGTCCGTCTTCAGCACCGCGGGATCGTCGCTCGGCCGGCCCCGGTTGTCGATCAGCCAGGGGCCGGGCAGACGTTCGCCCGCCGCGTCGAACCGGCCGGCGAGGCCCATGGTGGTGGCCGACGCGCTGATGTCAATCAGCACCGGATCGCCCGATGTCGGAAAGCCGAAAGCGAGCGGATCGGGCGTGAAGGTCGGCTGATAGCTGCCGTAGGGCGCCACGGCCTTCACCGACGGGTCCGAGCAAGTCAGCAGCACCGCATAGCCGCGTTCCGTCGCCAACGGCAGGAACGCGGCCAGGCAGGCGATGTGATGGCTGCGCCGGATCGACACCGAGACGGTGCCGTGATCGGCGACGCGGCCCATCGCGGTCTCGATCGCGTGCGCGACCAGCCAGACGCCCGACAGGTAGCGCCCGTCCCAGGTCAGCACGCCGCCACGGTCGGCGACGATGTCGGGATCGCCGTCGGCGGCCATGCGGCCGGCCTCGAGATCGCCGAGATAGCCCGGCGCCTGGGCCAGGCCATGGGTGTCGTGGCCCATCAGGTCGGCCTCGACCAGCAGCTCGCCGACCACCTTGGCGCGCGGGGCCGGCATGCCGAGGCCGGCGAACAGATCGGCGCAATAGGCGATCAGGGCCGACGCGTCGTAGCGGTCGGCCATGCTCAGGCGACCTCGGCCCGCCCGTTGTTCAGCACCACCACGTCCCGCTCGACGACACGGCTGCGGAACGAGACCACGCCGTCATCGCGCCAGATCTCGGTGCGGATGGTCTCGCCGGGATAGACCGGGGCCGAGAACCGCAGCGCCATGGACCTGAAGCGCGCCGGGTCGTAGCCGCAGGCCGTCTTCAACAGCGCGTGCCCGGCGACGCCCAGCGTGCAGAGGCCGTGCAGGATCGGCCGCTCGAAGCCGGCCGCGGTCGCGACCTTGGGATCGGCGTGCAGCGGGTTGTAGTCGCCCGACAGCCGGTAGATCAGCGCCGCCTGCGGCAGCGTCGGCAGGTCGCAGACCTCGTCCGGGTCTCGGTCCGGCAGCGCGTGCGGTTTCGGCGACGGCCCTTCCGGGCCGCCGAAGCCGCCATCGCCGCGGGCGAACGTGGTCGAGGTCAGCGTCGCCAGCAGATCGCCGCTGGCCTTGTCGACGACGTCGCGCTCGGACAGGATCAGCGCGCCCCGCCCCTCGCCCTTGTCGATGATCTCGGTGATGCGCGTCTTGCCGACCACCGTGCCTTCGGCCGGCAACGGCTTGTGCACGATGATGCCCTGCTCGCCATGCAGCACCTTGACCCAGTCGACGCCGGTCTCGGGGTCCTTCAGCCAGAAGCCGGGATAGCCCAGCACCACGCTCATGGTCGGCAACGCCGCCATGCCGTCCTCGTAGACGAAGCGGAGCTGCCGTTCGTCCATCGGATCGGCGCCAAGGCCGAGGCCGAGCGCGTAGAGGATCGAGTCCCTGGTCGTGTAGGTCTGCTCGATCTCGCCGAAGTCCCAGTTCTTCAGCTTGTCGTAGTCGATCGCCATGTCGTTCCGCCCCGGCTCAGACCGGGTCCCAACTGAACACGTCGGCCGAACGGTCCAGCGGATAGAAATGCGCCTTCATGGCCGGCATGGCGTGCTCGGCGATGGTCTCGGGCGTCCAGCCCTCGCCGCGCTGCACCGAACGGATCGGCCGGTTCTGGCTGAACAGGAAGATCTCGTTGTGGCGGCAGCCGAAGATCTGGCCCGTCACCTCCGAGGCGGCATCGCTGCAGAGATAGACCGCCAGCGGGGCGATCTTGGCCGGCACCATGTTCTTGATCTTCTCGACCCGCTCGCGCTGGGCCTCGTCGGCGATCGGGATCGTACCGATCAGCCGGCTCCAGGCGAACGGCGAGATGCAGTTCGAGCGCACGTTGAAGCGCGCCATGTCGAGGGCCACCGACTTCGACAGGCCGACGATGCCGAGCTTGGCCGCGGCATAGTTCGCCTGGCCGAAATTGCCGACCAGGCCCGAGGTCGAGGTCATGTGCACCATGGCGCCGGACTGCTGCTCGCGGAACCGCGTCGCCGCC
>JANQKO010000424.1 GCA_028281075.1 Alphaproteobacteria bacterium
CGGCACCAGGCCGCCGCGCGTCACCGCGACCACGCCGTTCCAGGGCCCCCGTTCGATCAGCCGCCAGGCCAGCGCACGCGCGTCGCGGTGGAGCTGGTCCCACGATACGGGGAAATTTTTCGTATAGGCCATGGTCCGATGCCGGGATCTTGAAAGGCCGGCCGAGTCTGACCGAACTACGCCTTGCGGGCAATCACCGTCATTGCTATTCAGCCCGGCGCCGGGTAGTGACGAACGCGTCGCAATCGCCGGCTGAAACCGGGAGTGGGGGAAGACGTCATGCTACGCATTTGGGGGCGAACAAATTCCGCAAACGTGCAGAAAGTCATGTGGTGTATCGGCGAACTGGGGTTGGCGCATCAGCGGATCGATGCCGGCGGCGCGTTCGGCAAGGTCAACGAGGAATGGTATCTGGCGATGAACCCGCAGGGCCGGGTGCCGGTGATCGACGACCAGGGCTTCATGATGTACGAGTCGAACGCCATCGTCCGCTACCTCTGCGCCAAGCACGGCGCCGGTTCGCTGTATCCAGACGACGTGCGCGCCCGCGGCCTCGCCGACCAGTGGATGGACTGGCAGCAGACCGTGCTGCTGGCGCCGATGACGACGGTGTTCTGGGGCTTGGTGCGGACGCCAGAGGACGAGCGCGACATGGACGCGATCACCGCCGCGGCCGAGGACGTGGGGCACATGTTCGAACGCCTGGACCGGCATCTGGCGGGGCCGGACTTCATCGCCGGCTCGGCGCTGACCATGGGCGACTTCCCGGTCGGCGCCATGGTCTACCGCTGGTATGGCCTCGATATCGACCGGCCCGACCTGCCCAGCGTGCGGGCCTGGTACGAGCGGTTGACCCAGCGCGAGGCGTTCCAGCAGCACGTCATGCTGCCGATCACCTGAGCAGCCATGACGTCGGTTTGATCCAGGTCAGGCATCCGGCCGGCGAAACGCGCTTTATTGCCGGAGTCACTGGCTGGAGGCGCTCGCATGGTTGAGAAAACGCATACCGTCGGCGGTCACGAAACGAACTGGCTGCATAACCTCTACGACCCGCTGCGTCAGGTCGGCAACCGCATCGCCGGCTATTTCGCGCCGCAGTCGGAAGCCGCGACCACCAAGGACGTCTACGAGATCAACATCGAGGTGCCGGGCGTCGAGCCCGGCGACATCGACGTCTCGGTGCACGGCAACACGATCACGGTGAAGGGCGAGAAGCGCTTCGAGCGGGAAGAGAGCGGCCGGACCTATTTCTTCTCCGAACGCGCCTACGGCGCCTTCCAGCGCTCGTTCCGGCTGCCGCCGGACGGCGACCCGAACCGGATAGCCGCCCAGTACCGGAACGGCGTGCTGTCGGTCCGCGTGCCGAAGACGGCCGCCGATAACGGCAAGGCGCGGCGCATCGAGGTCACGCAGCACTGACGGCCACGGCCGCCCCCGCCCCTATCGTCCGGTGAAGGCCGGCCGGCGCTTTTCCTGGAACGCCCTGACCGCCTCGGCATGGTCGTGGCTGAGGTGGGAAAGCGTTTCCAGGCCGAGCCCCACCTCCATGGTGCCCTGGGCGAGCTGGCGCAGGCTGTGGTTGATGGCGCGTTTGGTCCAGCCGATGGCCTGGGTGGCGCCGGCGGCGAGCCGGTCGGCCATGGCATAGACCTTTTCGTCGAGTTCCACGTCCGGCACCGCGTAGTTGATCAGGCCGATGCGTTCGGCCTCGCGCGCGTCGACATGATCGCCCAGGAACAGCAGCTCCTTGGCCTTGGCGTAGCCGACCAGCATCGGCCACATCAGCGCGCCGCCGTCGCCGGCGACCAGGCCGACCTTGACGTGCGGGTCGCCGATCCGGGCGCTCTCGGCGGCGATGATGATGTCGCAATAGACGGCCAGCGTGGCGCCCAGCCCCGAAGCGGCGCCGTTCAGGCGCGCGATCACCGGCTTGTCGAGATCCAGCATGCCGTAGAAGATGTCGCGCGCCTCGACCACGGTCCGGACCCACAGCGTATGGTCCTCGATCTTGCGGGCCATGCCGTTGATGTCGCCGCCGGCGCAGAAGGCGTCGCCCGCGCCCGTCAGCACGACCACGTCGCAGTCGGGATCGGCGGCGATCTCGTGGAAGATGCGCGCCAGCTCGGCATGCATGACATCGTTCGCCGCGTTCTTCACCTCCGGCCGGTTCATGGTCACGGTCAGGATCTTGCCCCGGCGTTCGGTCAGCAGGGTTTCATAGCTCTCGTACATCTCGCTTTCGGTCTCCGCGCTACGGTCGTGATGACCTAGGATGGCATACCCCGCGTCGATCGGAAAAAGGGACGACATGACCGCGACGATCCTGCTGCCGGAATACCTGCTGCCGACCGCCGATCCGGACAGCCTGCGCAACGGCATGGCGGTCGCCGTCGCCGGCCGCCGCATCGCCGCGATCGACAGCCCGCAGGTGCTGCGGCGGCGCTGGCCCGACGCCCGGACCGAGGACCTGGACGGCTGCATCGTCATGCCGGGACTGGTGAACGCGCATCAGCACGGCCGCGGCATCAGCCAGGTCCAGCTCGGCTATGCCGACGACTTCCTGGAGCTGTGGATCAACAGCCGCCGGGCGCGCGGCAGCCTCGATCCCTATCCCATCACCAAGCTGGCCGCGGCCTGCATGATCGAGAACGGCGTCACCAGCACCGTGCACGCCAACTACAGCTACGGCAGCGGCGACTACGAAGCCGAGGCACGGGCGGCGCTGCGCGCCTACGACGAGTCGGGCCTGCGGGTCACCTTCTGCGTCGGCGCCATGGACCGGGGCTTCGTCGTCTACCCGCCGTGCGAGGACGCGTTCCTGGCCGGCCTGCCGGCGGGCTTGCGCGATTGGGTCGCCGTGCCGGCGGGGCAACCCTATGCCGGCGACGGCGCGGCGACGGTGGCGCTGATGGACCGGCTGCTGGCCGACTTCGGCGACCATCCGCGCATCCGGCTCTGCTACGGACCGGCCGGCCCGCAATGGGTGTCGGACGAGATGCTGTCGGCACTCGCCCGCGACGCCGACGCGAAAGGACTGGGCTTGCACATTCATGCCGCCGAGTCGCCGGCGCAACGGGCGACGCTGGCCGCGCTCCATCCCGACGGCGCCTTCGGGCATATGGCTGAACTGGGCGCGCTGACGCCACGGACGGCGCTCGCGCACGGCGTCTATCTCGACGACCGGGACATCGACACCATCGCCCGCCATGGCGCCGTCGTCGTGCGCAATCCCGGCAGCAACCTGCGCCTGCACAACGGCGCGGCGCCGCTGGCCAGGCTGCTCGCCGCCGGCGTGCCCGTCGCCATCGGCACCGACAACAGCGCGCTCGCCGACGACGAGGACCTGCTGGGCGAGCTGCGGCTGGCGGCGCAGACGGCGCGGGTCCCCGACTGGCACGAACCGCCGGCGCCCGGCCCCGCCGACCTGCTGCGCATGCTGACCGTCAACGGCGCCCGGGCGGCGCAGACCGCGCCGGACGTCGGCCGCATCGCGGCCGGCGCGCGCGCCGACCTGGTGGCACTGTCGCTCGACCGCGCGCGGCAGCCCTATCTCGATCCGGACATGCCGCTGATCGACGCCCTGCTGGCCCGCGCCCGCGGCGACGATATCCGGCTGACCATGGTCGACGGCGACATTCTCTACCGCGGCCGCGCGCTGACCGGCCTCGACAAGCCGGCGATCGCGGCCGAGGCGGCCGACGCCGCGCGGGCCGCCCGCGGCCCGCGCGATCCCGACGACATCGAACGCATGCGGGCGCTGCGCCGGCATATCGAACGTCACTACCGCGAGACGTTGTTGCCGGCCGGCGGCGACGGTAGACTTGGGCGGCATAACGACAAGGAGGGTTGAGCGATGGCCATGGCCTTGATGGAGGCGCGCCGGGACGACGCCGCCTGGGACCTGGACGATCCGGTCGCCATGCGGCGGGTGATCCGCGCCGGCGACTTCACCGAGCATACCGGCGGCGTCGGCCTGGGCTATGTGCATGCCAACGTGGCGATCCTGCCGAAGGACTATGCCGACGAGTTCGCCCGCTTCTGTCAGCGCAATCCCAAGCCCTGTCCGCTGCTGGCCATGAGCGAGCCGGGCGATCCGCGCCTGCCGGAACTGGCCGCCGACCTCGACATCCGCACGGACGTGCCGAGCTACCGCGTGTTCCGCGACGGCCGGTATGTCGAGGACGTGCCGGACATCCGACACCTCTGGCGCGACGACATGGTGGCGTTCGCGCTCGGCTGCTCGCTGTCGTTCGAGGGCGCGCTGCTGGACGCCGGCCTGCCCTTGCGGCATATCGACAATGGCGAGACCGTGCCGGTCTATCGCAGCGCCATCGACTGCAAGCCGGCCGGCCGCTTCGGCGGCAAGATGGTGGTGTCGATGCGGCCGTTCAAACCCGCCGACGCCATCCGGGCGATCCAGATCACCAGCCGGTTCCCGAACGTGCACGGCGCGCCCGTGCATATCGGCAAGCCCGAGTTGATCGGCATCGACGTGAACCAGCCCTGGCAGTGCGGCCGGGTCGACGTCCGCGAGGACGAGCTGCCGCTGTTCTGGGCCTGCGGCGTCACCCCGCAGGTGGCGGTCGAGCAGGCCCGGCCGCCACTCGCCATCACGCACACGCCGGCCTGCATGCTGGTGACCGACCTGCGCAACGCCACGCTGGCGAGCTTCTAGGCGCGGGTGGCCGCCGACACGGACAACGCGCTCGGCGCCTTCGACTATGTGATCGTGGGCGCCGGGTCCGCCGGCTGCGTGCTGGCGAACCGGCTGTCGGCCGATCCGGATGTCAGCGTCCTGCTGCTGGAGGCCGGCGGCAGGGACAATTATTTCTGGATCCACGTGCCGATCGGCTACCTCTACACCATGAACAACCCGCGCACGGACTGGTGCTTCCAGACCGAGGCGGAGGACGGCCTGAACGGCCGGGCGCTGGCCTATCCGCGCGGCCGGGTGCTGGGCGGCTGCTCGTCGATCAACGGCATGATCTATATGCGCGGCCAGGCCCGCGACTACGACCAGTGGCGCCAGCTCGGCAACGCCGGCTGGAGCTGGGACGACGTGCTGCCCTATTTCAGGCGCTCGGAGGACTACAGCCACGGCGCCGACGACCTGCATGGCGCCGGCGGCGAATGGCGCGTCGAGGAGATGCGGCTGAGCTGGGAGATCCTGGACGCCTTCCGCGCCGCCGCGGCCGAGGTCGGCATCCCCAACACCGACGACTTCAATCGCGGCAACAACGAAGGCTGCGGCTATTTCCAGGTGAACCAGAAGCGCGGCGTGCGCTGGAGCACGGCGACGGCGTTCCTGAAGCCGGTGCGCGACCGCAGGAACCTCACCGTGCTGACGCGGGCGCAGGCGAAGCGCATCACGTTCGACGGCCGGCGCGCGAGCGGCGTCGAGATCGCGCTGAAAGGCGCCGACAGGCACGTGACGGCGCGGCGCGAGGTGATCCTGGCGAGCGGCGCCGTCGGCTCGCCGCAACTGCTGCAGCTCTCGGGCGTGGGACCGGGCGCGCTGCTGCGGGACGTCGGCCTGCCGGTCGTGCGCGATCTGAAGGGCGTTGGCGAGAACCTGCAGGACCATCTGCAGATCCGTCTTGCCTACAAGGTGCGGAACACGCACACACTGAACGAGCGCGCGAACAGCCTGATCGGCAAGCTCGGCATGGGGCTGGAATATTTCCTGTTCAGGCGCGGGCCACTGACCATGGCGCCGAGCCAGCTCGGCGCGTTCGCCAGGTCGGACCCGTCGCGCGAGACGCCGAACCTGGAATATCACGTGCAGCCGCTCAGCCTGGAGAAGTTCGGCGAGCCGCTGCATCCGTTCCCGGCCTTCACCGCGTCGGTCTGCAATCTCAGGCCCGAGAGCCGCGGCTCGATCCGGATCAAGAGCCCGGACCCGCTGGCGCCGCCGGCGATCCGGCCGAACTATCTGTCGGCGCCGGCGGACCGGCGGGTCGCGGCGGACGCCATCAAGCTGACGCGCGCGATCTGCGCCGCGCCGGCGATGGCCCGCTTCCGGCCCGAGGAGTTCAAGCCCGGCAGCGAATACGAGAGCGACTCGGAGCTGGCGAAGGCCGCCGGCGATGTCGGCACGACGATCTTCCATCCCGTCGGCACCGCGAAGATGGGCGACGACGGCATGGCCGTGGTCGACGCGCGGCTGAAGGTGCACGGGCTCGACGGCCTGCGCGTGGTCGATGCGTCCGTGATGCCGACTATTACCTCCGGCAACACCAACGCGCCGGTGATCATGATCGCGGAGAAGGCCGCCGACATGATCCGCGAGGACCGGCGGTCATAGCGGCGCGGTTTCCATGGTCATCCTGGCGCAGGCCAGGATCCACGACAACGGCCGCACCGAATGCGGTCGCCCTGATATATTACAATTTTGTTGCAGAATAATGAAATAGGGACAGTCCCCATTTTGAGGGTCATGTCGGTTCGGCGTGAAGGTCGGTGGTGGTGAGATCGAAGGCGGCGGCGAGCAGGGCTCGCGTATAGGCGGCGCGGGGGGCGGTAAAGACCGTGTCGGCGGCGCCGTGCTCGACGACACGGCCGTCCTTCATGACGATGACCTCGTCGGCCATGGCGCGGACCACGGCGAGGTCATGGCTGATGAAGATGTAGGACAGGCCGTGCGCCGCCTGCAGGTCGCGCAGCAGGTTGACGATCTGCTTCTGTACCGAGCGGTCAAGGGCCGAGGTCGGTTCGTCCAGCACGATCACCTTGGGTTTCAGGATCAGCGCCCGGGCGATGGCGATGCGCTGGCGCTGGCCGCCGGAGAACTCATGCGGATAACGGTTGCGCAGGGCCGGATCGAGCCGGACCTCCTCCAGCGCTTCACAGGCCCGGCGGTCGCGTTCGGCGGCGCTTAGTTCCGGTGCGTGCACCAGCAGGCCCTCGGTGACGATCTGGCCCACCGTCAGGCGCGGGCTGAGGGAGCCGTAGGGATCTTGAAACACCAATTGCAGTTCGCGCCGCAGCGGGCGCAAGCGACGCCGGTCCCAGCCCTGGATGTCGCGGGCCTCGAAACTGATCGCGCCCCGGCTGTCGATCAGCCGCAGCAGCGCGCGGCCAAGCGTCGACTTGCCGGAGCCGGATTCGCCGACGACACCGATGGTCTGGCCGCGTCGCAGGCGCAACGTAACACCGTCCACGGCCTTGAGCAGGCGCTGCCGGCGGCCGAACAGGCCATGGCCGATGCGGAAGGTGACACGCAGGTCCCCGCCTTCGAGCAGGGCCGGCGCGCTCGCCGGCACCGGCGGCTTCGTGCCCTCGGGCTCGGCCGCAAGCAGCATCCGCGTATAGGCCTGTTGCGGCCGGTCGAAGATCCGCCCGGTGCGGCCCTGCTCGACCACCCTGCCCCGGTGCATCACATGGACGCGGGCGGCGAAGCGGCGGACGATGCCGAGATCGTGGGTGATGAAGACG
>JANQKO010000429.1 GCA_028281075.1 Alphaproteobacteria bacterium
CGGCCACCCACAGGATACTGTCATTGGGTGGCCGGGTGGGGGTGCGGGCCGGTGCCGTTTCCGCGCGAGCGGAAAAAGTGCGCTAACGGCGGGCTGACCGGCGCCGGCGGGCCCAGCCGAGGCCGGCAAGGCCGGCGCCCAGCAGGGTCAGCGTGCCGGGCTCCGGCACGTCCATGCCGAGGTCGGTCTGCCCGAAACGGTTGTCGACGATGCCGGCGTCCGCCGAGTTGACCGTGATGCCGTCGGCGTTCGGCCCCAGGATCGAGAACACGTCGCCCATCGTCGTCAGGCTCAGCGTATCGCCGAACAGGATGCGCGGATCGTCGAGCTGGTAGCCCTGAATGGTGTTGAGCCGCATGAACATGGTCACCGGCACGTTTACGGGGACGTTCAAGCTACCGGTGGAGATCGATTGCGTGGCGCCGTTCGCGGTGAAACCGCTCAGCATGCCGTCGCGGAAAGGCGATCCGGAATTCGGGTCGTTGTTTTCACTGTAGCTGCCGGAGGAAAAACTCGACGGCAGGCCAGCCCTGACCTGAACGGTCGAGAACAGTGGTCCAGGATCGATGGACCCGCTCAGGTCCAGGTTCATAACGACGTCGATGGGGCCGCTGCCGGCGGAGCCGAAAACGACGTCGAAGGTGAAAGACGCAAAGACCTCCTGGCGCTGCGGCGCGAACTGGCCGTTGTTGAAGGCGCGGGCCGAGATGCCGATCGAGCCGGGGCCGACGTTGGCGCGCACCTCGCCGAAATTCCTGTCTCGGCGGTCCACGCTCTGAAACGCGAAGTCGTAGTCGATGGGCGTGTTCTGCGGTCCGACGTCGCCGCCCGGCGCGTGCACCGTGGAATTGAACGTGTCCCGGAAATGGTCGAGCTCGTAGATCGGCGCCGCGCCGGCAACGGTGGATGCAACGACGATTGCCGATGCCGTGACGGCCGCGGCGAGATGCGGAATCTTGCGAATTTCCTGACCCATGACCTACTCCCTACGACGGCGGCGATACGGCCGCGCGCTTGTCTCCGTGAACCAGCGCCTATTCTAAGAAAATGGGCAAGTTTTGGAATATTGAAGGGGCTAGAGTTTGAGTTTTGTTGTGGATTATTTGATTAATAATACTCAATTTTAAAGTATTCATGATCTAGCCAACTGCGGTATTGTCGGATCGGCGACGGGTTACTAAGCCGCCGCGTTTCCCTCGACTGCCATCAATTGCTAGGGTTTTGCCGTTAGGATCGAGGCTAGGGACTCGGGGCACAACAACGCCCTCCGGCGAGCGGAAACGGAGGCACGGTAGCTTGAGCGTTTCGCGTTTCCGTTCCGCCTTCCGGCGGATTGCGGCTATGGCTCTGATTTTTGTCGGCCTCGCTGTGGTCTGGTCGGGCGCGTCAATGGCGGCCGCGTCCGTCACGATTACGCCTGGCGTGACCGTTCTTTCGCTGGGACCGCATGTCGAGCTGCTGCAGGACCGGACGGGACGGCTGAGCCTGGATCAGGTGCGAAGCGGGCCCGCGGCCGAGCGCTTCCGGCCGATGGCGGCCGAACGTCTGCGGCTCGACGCCGGCTTCACCAGCTACTGGCTGCGGTTCGCGATTGACGGCGTGGGCAAGGATGAATCCCACTGGCTGATCGAGGCGGGACCGTCGAAGCTCGATCATGTCGATGCCTATTTCGTCACATCGGACGGTGCCGTGGTCCGGCAGCAAAGCGGCGACATGCGCGCCTTCGAGGCGCGGCCGGTGCCGCACCGTCTGATCCTGTTCCGTCCGCCGCCGTCGGCGGACGGCCGCCTGGAGGTCTATATCCGCATCGCCAACGCGGCGCCGGGTGGCGTGCAACCCCGGCTCTGGCGGGCCGACGCCTTCTTTGCCGCTGACGCCACCCGGCGCACTGCGCATGGGCTTTACTTCGGCCTGCTGATCGCGGTCGGTCTTTATGCCGCCTTCGTCTATCTCTCGCTGCGCGATCCGACCTACCGCTGGTACGCGCTCTATGTGCTGTCGATCGGCTCGCTGATCTTCGTCCTGCACGGTTACGGTGCGCAGTTCCTGTGGCCGGAGCTGACGGACATGGGCAACCTGCCGATCCGGTTGCTCTTGAACGCCGCACTGCTGCTGCCAACGCCGTTCCTGCGCAGCTACCTCCGCGTCTGGGAATTCGCGCCCCGTCTCGACCGCGTGATGCGGCTGCATATCGCCGTCGGCGTCGCACTGTTCGGGGTGGTTCCCTTGCTGTCGCACGGGCACGGCTCCCTGCTTGTCGTTGGTCATGGCCTTTTGATGCAGGTCACGTCGGCGCTCGTCATCCTGACCGCGTTCCGGCATCGGCGGCGGCAGGCCGCGTTCATGGCCGTCGCCACGGCGCTGTGGCTGCCGGGCATGACGCTGCTGGGCCTGCGCGCGTTCGGCGTCGTCGCCGATCGGCCCGCCATCGATTTCGGGCCTGAGCTGTTCACCGGCCTCGAGACCATCCTGTTCGCGTTCGCGCTGGCCGACCGGATGCGCGGCATCGATGCGGCGCGGCGGCGGGCCGAACGGCAGGCCGCCGAGGCGCGCGGCCGCTTTTCCCAGCGCCTGATCGAAACCGTGGAGCAGGAACGCCGGCGTATCGCCGGCGCGCTGCACGACTCGTTGGGCCAGAAGCTGACGTTGATCCGCATGCGCCTCGCGCCGCCGCCGCGAGCCGTCGCGCTGACGGACGGCATGGGCGTCGGGCCCCGGCCTGGCGACGAACTGGCCCAACTGGCCGACGCCGCCGCTACGGAAGTTCGCGACATCGCACGCGACCTGCATCCCTATCAGATCGAGATGCTGGGCCTGTCGCGCGCCATCGAGGTCATGGCCCGCGATGCCCTGGACCTGGCCGGCATCGCCGCCGAGATCGAGATCGCGCCGGCCGACGACCTGCTGCCGCCCGATGCGCGCACCCACCTCTATCGCATCGCGCAGGAAGCCGTGACCAACGTCGTCCGGCATGCCGGCGCCGGCCAATGCCGTATCGCGCTCGGTCGCGACAGCGCGGGCCTGCGCCTGGACATCAGTGACGATGGCCGTGGCTTCGACCGGGCCGCCGGCGGGTCCGACGGCTTCGGCCTGACCGGCATGGCCGAGCGGACGCGGCTCCTCGACGGCCGGCTCGTGGTCGACGCGCGGCCGGGAGCGGGCACACGCATCCTCGTGACGTTGCCGCTCGACGGGGGTGCGACATGACCCGGATCGTCATCGCCGACGACCATCCCCTGCTGCGGCGGGGTCTGGTCAGCGCGCTGGAATCTCTCGACGGCGTCACCGTGGTGGCCGAGGCGGAGGACGGCGAAGCGGCGATGCGGGCGATTACCCATGAACGCCCAGATATCGCCGTGCTCGACATCGCCATGCCGAACGGCAACGGGCTCGAGGTCGCGGCCTGGGCCAAGGCGAACGCGCCGACGGTGGCGCTGGTGTTGATCACCAACTATCCCGACGCCGCCTTCGTCGAACGCGCGCTCGAGCTCGGCGTCTGCGGTTATCTCCTGAAAACCAGCGCCATCGAGGAGTTGCCGCACTGCTTGGCGGCGGCCGAGAACGACGGCCGTTACCTGAGCCCCGCCTTCGTCACCGCGGCGCCGGCCGCGCCGCCAATGCTCGACGACGCCGATACGGCGTTGCTGGCGCGGCTGACCAAGACCCAGCGCGAGGTGTTGAAGCATCTCGCCGCCTACAAGACCAGCAAGGAGATCGCCCGCGCCATGGGCGTCAGCTTCCGCACGGTGCAGAACCACCGCGCCCGGATCGCCAAGTCGCTCGGCTTCGAGGGCAAACACCGCGTGCTCGAATTCGCCGTCCGCAACGCCGAACACCTCTAGCCGGCGGACGCCGGCAGGTCATGGTTCGGCTGGACATTATCTGCGTGGCTTGCGCATATGTTGGGATCACCGCGTCAAAAGATGTCGGGAAGGGGTTCGTCCGCGTTCATGTCGAAATCGACGCAACTGGTCACCGCCTGCTATATCGCCGCCTTCGTCGGCTCGCGCTATCCGGCGCGGGTGAACAGCGATCGGATCGCCGAGGTCGTGCAGGTGCATCCGACCCGCGTGCGCCGCATCGTCTCCAAGCTGGTCAAGGCCGGCATCCTGGTCTCGCAGCGCGGCGGCAACGGCGGCGTGGTGCTGGCCCGTGACGCGGCCGAGATCACGCTCGGGCAGATCCACGACGCCGTGCAGGCGGGCACGGTGCTGTCGCTGGGCCTGCACGATCCGTTCGCCGACTGGAAGGACCATTGCTTCGTGCACGCCACCTTCGAGCGCCTGCACGACGAGCTGGAAGAGAAGGTCCGCGCCGACCTGGCCGGCATCCGCCTGAGCGACGTGTTCAAGCCCTGGGACGGCGGCACGCGCCGCGCGCCGGCGCAGGCGGCGGAGTAGGAACCGCTTGTCGTTTGGCGTCAGTTATGTGATTGTTACGGATACAAACACAGAAAATCGGCTCCGGCCGGCGAGGCGGCCGGAGCGGTGACGTCGGGGGTCGCCATGTCCACCACAACCGCAACCGGGCTGAACGCCCCGCGGGGTCGTTCGGTCGAGGATCGCCTGCGTATCGCCATCTGGTCGGTGTTCGCCGCCCTGCTGATCTTCTACGCCGTCATGGCCTTCGAGTATTTCTTCGCGCTGATCGGCGGGCGCAGGGAATGGTGGAACCTGTTCCAGGCCTGGATCGTCTCGGACGCCTATTCCTTCGGTGACGGCTCGGTCTTCAAGGAACAGCACGCGCATTACAGCTTCAACGCCTATTTCCTGTTCGTGCATACGACGCTGGGCGCGGTGGCGCTGGCCGTCGGCCCGTTCATGTTCCTGCGCTATATCCGCCGGCACTACCTCGACCTGCACCGCACGCTGGGCAAGGTCTATCTGTTCTCGGTCTGGCTCTCCATGAGCTCGGGCCTCTTGCATCTTGGCACCGTGTCGCTGTGGGACGTGTTCAGCGGTGCCGCCTTCGGCGTCGGGCTCTGGGCCCTCGACCTGCTGGTGATCCTGACCGCCGCCCTGGCCTATACCGCGATCCGGCGCAAGGACGTGCGCGCGCACCAGGCCTGGATGGCCTTCAACTATGCGCTGATCGTGGCGACGCCGGCCCTGCGGGTGTTCTGGCTGGTGTTCGGCCTGGCGACGCCCGAGCTGACGCAATGGACCATCAATGCCGGCGTCACCACCTACCTGCTGCCGTTCTGCCGGTTCTTCGGCATGGCCTGGTATTCGTTCGAATACATGCGCGACAGGCGGGCGGGATGAGCGCCGTGTCCGCCCCGTCACCGGCCACGCCGGCGCCGGCCGGGCCGGTTCTCGCGCTGCG
>JANQKO010000235.1 GCA_028281075.1 Alphaproteobacteria bacterium
GCCGACCTGATAGCTCTCGTCGGCCTTGGTGCGGTGCAGGGCGAAACGGTCCTCGTCCGAGAAGATCGCCACGGTGGTGATGCCGAGCTCGGTCGCCGCCCGCATCACCCGGATCGCGATCTCGCCCCGGTTGGCGACCAGCAGCCGCCGGATCTTCTTGCCCCGATAGGTCATGGCCCTCTCCACGCTGGCATCGATGCCGGGAGTTCCCCGGCCGGATGATGGCAGGCGCCAACCCGGTTGTCACGGCGGCCGCATTCGCTGCTATATGTGCGGATGTCACGGAAACGACATTTATTCGAGAGAGCGTAGCCGCATGCCGGACCGACCGGACCAATCCCGCCCCGCCCCTGTTTCGCGCCGGGCGGGCCTGCTGCTGGCCGTCGGCCTGGGCCTGGCCGCGCCGACGGCCGCCGCCGGCGACGCGCGGTATATCGAGACGCCCGTGCTGGCCGATGCCGTGGCCGGCGGCGCGCTGCCGCCGGTGGCTGAGCGGCTGCCGCGGCGTCCCCATGTCGTCACCTTCGATGGCGAGGAACGCAGCCCCGGCCGGCATGGCGGCGAGCTGCGCACGCTGGTCCGCAACGGCAAGGACGTGAAGCTGCTGGTCGTCTACGGCTATGCGCGCCTTGTCGGCTATACGCCGGACTTCGCGCTGGAACCGGACATCCTGGAGGATGTCGAGGTCGAGGACGGCCGGATCTTTACCCTGCGGCTGCGGCCCGGCCATAAATGGTCGGACGGCCATCCGTTCACGTCGGAGGACTTCCGCTACTGGTGGGACGACGTCGCCAACAATCCGGAGCTGTCACCCAAGGGCCTGCCGAAATCGATGCTGCTGGACGGCGCCGCGCCGCGCTTCGAGGTGCTGGACAAGTGGACCGTGCGCTACGCCTGGGACCGGCCGAACCCGTTCTTCCTGCCGCGGCTGGCGGCGGCCTCGCCGCTGTTCATCTATCGGCCGGCGCACTATCTGCGGCAGTTCCATGGCCGCTACGGCGACCCGGAGACGCTGGCCGCGACGGTGAAGCGGGAGAAGGTGCGCAACTGGGCCGCGCTGCACGACCGGCGCGACAATCTCTACCTCTTCAACAATCCCGACCAGCCGACGCTGCAGCCCTGGATGGTGCGCAACGCCCCGCCGGCGACCCGCTTCGTCGCCGAGCGCAACCCGTTCTTCCACCGGGTCGACGCGGCCGGCCGGCAACTGCCCTATATCGACCGGGTGGTGCTGGCGGTGACGGCGAGCGCCCTGATCCCGGCCAAGGCCGCGGCCGGGGACAGCGACCTGCAGAGCCGCGGCCTGTCGTTCCAGGACTACGCGCTGCTGCAGGAGAACGCCCAGCGCAGCGGCTACCGGCCGCTGCTGTGGCGCATGGCCAGCGGCGCGCAGATCGCGCTGTTCCCGAACCTGAACGCCGGCGATCCGGTCTGGCGCCGGCTGTTGCGGGACGCGCGCTTCCGGCGCGCGCTGAGCCTGGCCATCGACCGCTACGCGGTGAACGAGTTCCTGTTCTTCGGCCTTGGCCGCGAGAGCAACAACACGGTGCTGGCGGAAAGCCCGCTCTACCGGCCGGAATACCAGACCGCCTGGACCGCGCATGACCCGGCGCGCGCGAACGCACTGCTGGACGAGCTGGGCCTGACCGAGCGAAACGCCGAGGGCGTCCGGCTGCTGCCCGACGGCCGACCGCTGCAGATCGTCGTCGAGACCGCGGGCGAGCAGACGACGCAGGTCGATTTCCTGGAGCTGATCGAGCAGAACTGGGCCGAGGTCGGCGTCGAGCTGTTCAGCAAGCCCTCGCACCGGGCCACGCTGCGCGCGCGGGTGGCAAGCGGCGAGACCGTGATGTCGGTCTGGACCGGCCTGCTGAACGCCGTGCCGACGGCCGACAGCAGCCCCGAGGAGCTGGTGCCGAGCAGCCGCATCGACTTTCAGTGGCCGAAATGGGGCCTGCACGAGGAGACCGGCGGCGCCGCGGGCGAGCCCGCCGACCTGGCCGAGGTGCGCGAGCTGCTGCGGCTGAACGCGGCCTGGCTGGCCGCGACCGACCGCGCCGGCCGGGCGGCGATCTGGCACCGGATGCTGCGGATCCATGCCGAGCAGATGTTCTCGATCGGCGTGATCTCGGGCGTGCGCCAGCCGGTCCTGGTTTCGAACGGCCTGATGAACGTGCCCGGGGAAGCGATCTACAATTGGGACCCCGGCGCCATCTTCGGCGTCTACCGCCCCGACACGTTCTGGTTCAAATGACGCGGGAGCGCGACGGATGACCTACGATGCCATCGTTATCGGCGCCGGCATCATCGGCGCCTGCACCGCCCACGCGCTGTCGAAGCGCGGCTATCGCACGCTGAACGTCGACAAGCTGCCGGCGGCGGGCTACGGCTCGACCGGCAGCTCCTGCGCCATCATCCGCACCCACTATTCCACGCTCGACGGCTCGGCGCTGGCCTACGAGGGCTATCACGCCTGGATCGACTGGCCGGGCCATGTCGGCGTCGACGACGAGCGCGGCCTGGCCGTCTTTCACGAGACCGGCTGCCTGGTCATGAAGACCGCGCTCAACGGCTATCTCGAACCTGTCTGCCGCATCATGGACGAGATCGGCGTGCCCTGGCGGGACCTGAGCCCGGCCGAGATCAAGGCGATGCTGCCGATCTACGACCTGCGCCGGTACGGCCCAGTGAAGCCGGCCGACGATCCCGGCTTCGGCACGGCCACCGGCGGCGAGCTGGCCGGCGCGGTGCTGTTCCCGAAGGCCGGCTATATCAGCGACCCGCAGCTCGCGACCCATAACGTGCAGCGCGCCGTCGAGGCGGCGGGCGGCGCGTTCCTGTTCAACGCCGAGGTCGCCGCGATCCGGCGGGCGGACGGCCGCGTTCGCGGCATTCGCCTGGCCGACGGCCGCGACATCGACGCGCCCGTCGTGGTCAACGTCGCCGGCCCGCATTCCTTCAAGATCAACGAGCTCGCCGGCGTCGCGGCGGGCATGAACATCAAGACCCGGGCGCTGCGGCAGGAGGTGGCGCACGTGCCATCGCCCGCGGGCTTCGATTTCGAGGCCGACGGCGCCGTCGTCTCGGACAGCGATATCGGCTGCTACAGCCGGCCGGAGCTGGGCAACCACATCCTGATCGGCAGCGAGGACCCGGAATGCGACGCCCGCGAATGGGTCGATCCCGACGACTACAACCGTGAATTCACGGGCCAGTGGCAAACCCAGGTCTATCGCGCCGCCCAGCGCATCCCCAGCCTCGGCATTCCGAACCGGACCCGGGGCGTCGTCGACCTCTACGACGTGTCGGACGACTGGATTCCGATCTACGACAAATCCAACCTGCCGGGCTTCTACATGGCGGTCGGCAGCAGCGGCAATCAGTTCAAGAACGCGCCGGTCGCCGGCGAGATGATGGCGGCGCTGATCGCGGCCTGCGAGGACGGCCGCGACCATGACGCCGAGCCGGTGCGGTTCAGGCTGGCGCATACCGGCCGCGAGGTCGATATCGGCTTCTACTCCCGCCGGCGCGCGATCAACCGCGAAAGCAGCTTTTCCGTCCTCGGTTAGCGTGTTTTTCGTTCGTGCGGCACCGGCCCGCTCCCCCACCCGGCGACGCCACGCCGGACCGGGGCCAAGTGGAAAGCGCGGGTCAGCGCCAGGCCCATTCGGGCTGGTCGTAGCCGTCGACGCGGGTGGCGCGGCCATGCAGGGCCACCTCGCGAAACTGGTAGAGCACGGCCGCGGTCGGCGCGTGGATCTGGCTGTCGCCGATCAGGACCTTGATGATCGGCCGCGGATCGTGCGGATTCGTGGCGAATTGCGGCGAGTCGGGCCGGTCCAGCTCGGTCAGCGGAATCCGGTGGATGGCCGCGACCTCGTCCGGGTTCGCGGCCAGATCGCCGCCCCGGTCGGTCCAGGCGACGACCGGCGTGATCAGGTAGCCGGACCGGGTCGGGTAATCGTCCAGCCGGCCGATGACCGCCGACGGCGGCAGCGCCAAGCCGATCTCCTCGGCGATCTCCCGGCGGGCGGCCTGCACGGCGGTCTCGCCCGCGTCCAGGCGGCCGCCCGGCAGCGCCCACTGGCCGGCATGGCGGCGCAGGCCGGCCGCGCGGCGGGTCAGGATCAGGGCGGCGCCGCCGTCGCCGGCGCCGACGAGCAGCACGGTCACCGCCGCCCGCTTCAGGCCCTCGTCCGGCGACCGGCGCACCGCGAAACCCGCCACGTTGGCCCCGATCCGGCGCCGCAGGGCGGCGTCGAAGCGGTAGGCGGGCGCGCGCGCGCCGTCGCGCGATGGCGGGTCAGACATTGCGGCTCGACTCCTCCGGCACCCGTTGGAGCAGGAAACGACGCGCCGCGTCAATGACCGAAGCCCGGCGGTGCCGCCGGTCAGAAATACGCCTGTCCGATCTGATACACCACCAGCGCCAGGGCGATCGCGCCCGCGATCCCGGCGACGTAGAGATACAGCATTGCCATGCGGCCTCCCAACCCGACTGCAGGCTGTGTCATTATTGTGGCGTTAATGGTCGGGTTTGCCAGGCCGCGCGTGAAAATGCCCTGAATTTGTCACAACACCCGGCCGATCAGGATTCCCGCATGGCGCGCCGGAGCGTGCGGGCGATGGGCTGCAGCAGGTAGTCGAGAAAGCTGCGGCTGCCGGTGTTGATCATCACCTCGGCCGGCATGCCGGGCAGGAGCTGCAGCCCCTCGAGCTTGTCGAGCTCGGACGGCGGCAGGCGGACCTGCGCCGCGTAGTAGGCGCTGCCGGTCCGCTCATCCACCAGGCTGTCGGCCGAAATGACGGCGACGGCGCCCGACAGGGGCGGCAGGTCCCGGTTGCTGAAGGCGGTGATGTGGACCTGGGCCTCCTGGCCCTGGCTGACGACGTCGATGTCGTCCGGCTGGACCCGCGCCTCGACGATCAGGCCGGCGCGGGCCGGAACGATGTCCATCAGCACGGCGCCGGGACGAATGACCGCGCCCGGCGTATGCACCGCCATCGCCACGACCACGCCCTCGACCGGCGCCCGCAGCTCCATGCGCGCGAAGACATCGCGCGCCGCCTGGATCTGCTGCTCCAGATCGAACAGCTCGGCTTCGACGACGCTCAGCTCGGCCACGACCTGGTTCAGCCGGTTGGTGCCGAGCTCGACGATCTGCTGTTCGATTTCCGAGATGCTCTTCTGCGCCCGGGCGATCGCCGCCTGGTTGCGCGCGCGCTCGCCCTCGATCTCGGCCTGGCGCCGCTGCAGGCCCAGAAGGCGGTCGCGCGGCGTCAGGCCGCGCTGGAACAGCCGCTCCAGTCCGGCCACCTCCGCGGCGATCAGCTCGATCTGACGGTCCTGCGCGGCGATCTCGTTGCCGAGGCCGACGACCTCCTCGTTGGTCTGGGCCTGGCGCTGGCGCAGGATCCCGGTCTGGCCGGCGATGGCGCGCTGTCGGGCGGCGAAGACGTTCCGCTGGGCGCGCCGAATGGCCCGCAGATCTTCGGGCGCGAGTCCGGCGGCGGATTCCGGCGGGAACTCGACCGCCTGCAGGCCGTCACGCTCGCCGCGCAGCCGCGCCGCCAGCGCCATCCGCGTGGCCCAGCGCCGCTTCAGCAGTTCCAGCCGGGCCCTGGACTGGGTGTCATCCAGGCGCAGCAGGACGTCGCCGGTCCGGACGAGATCGCCGTCGCGCACCGGCAGCTCGCCGACGATGCCGCCCTCCAGGTGCTGAATGCTCTTCCGCTCGCCCTCGACCTTGACCACGCCGGCCGCGATCGCCGCGCTGTCCAAGGGCGCGAACGCCGCCCAGCCGCCGAACAGGCCGAAGAACCCGGCGACCACGATGACGCCGGCGGCGACCGGCCGCCGCAGGTCGAGCCGCGTCCCGCCGCCCGCCAGGCGCGGCAGCGGCGCCAGGGCCGGCGCCATCACGGATACCGCCGACGGCGGCTTGTCCGTCATCGGATCACCCCCATCCGGCCCACCCGACGGCGCGCGGCGGCGTCATGGCCGGCCCCGCGCATCAGCCTTTCAACGGCGCGATCTGCGCGCCGCTCCCGGTCTCGGCGTCGGCCATGCCCGTCAGGCGCGCGAGCACCGCGTCGCGCGGCCCCAGCAGCTCGACGCGGCCCTCGCGCAGCACCAGGATGCGGTCGACATGCCGCAGCACGCGCGGGCGATGGGCGATGATGACGACGGTCCGGCCGAGCGCCTTCAGTTCCGCCAGCGCGGCGAACAGCGCCTCCTCGCCATCCCGGTCGAGGCTGGCGTTCGGCTCGTCCAGCACCAGCAGCGCCGGATCTCCGAACAGGGCGCGCGCCAGGGCGATGCGCTGGCGCTGACCGCCGGACAGCACAGCGCCGCCCTCGCCGATCTCGGTTTCGTAGCCGTTCGGCAGCCCCTTGACCAGGGCATCGACGCCGGCCAGCTCGGCCGCGCGCAGCACCCCGGCCGCCACCGCCTGATCGGCGGCGAAATCGCGAAAGCGCGCGATATTGTCTTTCACCGAGCCGGCGAAGAGCTCGACGTCCTGCGGCAGGTAACCGATATGGGCGCCGCGGTCCTCCGGCCGCCAGCGCGCCACGTCCATCCCGTCCAGCGTGACCCGGCCGACCGTCGGCGTCCAGGCGCCGACCATGACCCGGGCGAGCGAGGTCTTGCCCGCGCCGGACGGCCCGATCAGGCCGAGGCTCTCGCCCGGCTCCAGGACGAAGCTGACGTTGTCGAGGATCAGCCCGCGCATTTTCGGCAGGTGAAAGCCGACGGCCTCGACCGCGACACGGCCCTTGGGCGGCGGCAGGCGCAGGGGCTCGGCCTCGTCGGGCAGGTGCGCGCT
>JANQKO010000472.1 GCA_028281075.1 Alphaproteobacteria bacterium
GCGGATATCACCGCCAAGACGCCAAGGCACCAAGATCACGCGGCTGGCCTCCCGCGCCGGCATGACCGCGGTCAGGTGGCTGTCCCGGCCGCTTCCGGCAAGGCGTCGCAGACCGAGTCCAGGATCTCCAGCATCCGGTCCACCTCGTCGGCCGTCACCGTCAGCGCCGGCATGAACCGCAGGCTGTCCGGCCGCGGCGCGTTCAGCAGCAGGCCGGCATCGAGCGCCGCCGCGGTGATCGCCGGCCCGATGGGCCGTCGCAGGTCCAGCGCCAGCAGCAGGCCCTTGCCGCGCAGGGCGCCGAAGCCGTGCCGGGCGGCAAGCGCGGTCAGGCCGGTCTTCAGATGGTTGCCGGTCTCGATGACCTGGTCGAGGAACCCCGGCTTCGTCAGCTCGGTCAGCACGGCGAGGCCGCCCGCCGTCATCAGGGGATTGCCGTTGAAAGTGCCGCCCTGGTCGCCATGAGCGAAGCAGCAGACATCCTCATGCGCCAGCAGGGCGGCCAGCGGCAGGCCGCCGCCCATGCCCTTGCCCAGCGTCAGGATGTCGGGCGTGATGCCGACCTGCTGGTAGGCGAAGAGCGTACCGGTCCGGCCCATGCCGGTCTGGATCTCGTCCAGGATCAGCAGGATGCCCCGCTCCCTGGTCAATTGCCGCAGGTCCTTGAGATAGCCGTCGTCGGCCGGGATGACGCCGGCCTCGCCCTGGATCGGCTCCAACATCACGGCGACGGTGTTGTCGGTGATGGCGGCCGCGACGGCGGCGATATCGTTCAGCGGCACCTTCGGAAAGCCCGGCACCTTGGGCGCGAACAGCACCTCCCAGCCGGCCTTGCCGGACGCCGACATGGTGGCGAGCGTGCGGCCGTGGAAGCCGCCATCGGTGGTGATGATCTCATAGGCGCCGTCGCGGTGGAGGCCGCCCCATTTGCGGGCGAGCTTGATCGCGCCTTCGTTCGCCTCGGCGCCGCTGTTGGCGAAGAAGACCTGATCGAGGCCGCTCGCCGCCGTCAGCGCGCCGGCCAGCTCCAGCATGGCGTCGTTGTAGAAGGCCGGGCTGCAATTGATCAGCCGGGCCGCCTGGTCGCCGAGCGCCTGGAGAAGCGGTCGCGGGCTGTGGCCGAGGCAGTTGACGGCCCAGCCCTGCACGAAATCGAGATAGCGCTTGCCGTTCCGGTCGGTGAGCCAGGAGCCCTCGCCATGGGTGAAGACAATGGCCGGCCGGTTGGCGATCTGCATCAGCGCGGCGGTGTCGGTCGCCGCCGCTTGCGACGGCTGGTGGGGGATGTTCATGGGGGCTGTCCTCCGGTCTGGGCCACCGGGGACAGGCACGAACATCAACCGCTCGACCGATCGCTCGGTGGCGGTGCGTGAACTGTTTTCGGATAAGGAAAGAAGCTGGCCGCCCGCCCGTCAGTGGGCGCGGCGTCGCTCGCGGTGCGTGAATGCGATGCTGCCAACCATGGCCGGGACCATAGCGGCGCGGCACCGGATTGCAAGCGCCATTCGCGCGCTCAGTCGGCACGCCGCGAGAGGAACCAGAGCCCCACGCCACAGAGGCCGGCGATCAGGCCGGCCCAGACGAAGACCGTGCCGTGGCCGGCCAGGAAGGCCGACAGCCGATCGGCGCCCGCCGCCAGCGCCCGGCGTTCCATCAGCCCGAACAGCAGCGTGCTGGCGGTCGCGCCCGAGACGAAGCCGAGCGTCCGCGTCACCATGGCGAGGCTGCCGGCGACGCCGCGCTGCGCGCGAGGCACGGTGCCGACGACGATGTCGAGCGTCGCGACCTGAAACAGCCCCTGGCCGAAGCCGTGCAGGAACAGCATGGCGGTCATCACGGCCGGACCCGTGCCGGCCGACCAGCCGGACATCGCCAGCAGCGCGGCGGCCATCAGCACGGCGCCGGCGGCCGCGACACGACCGGCCGGCAGGCGGCGCATGGCCCGGCCGCCGAGATCGCTGCCGACGGCCATGCCAAGCGGCGACAGCGCCAGCAGCAGCCCGCCGGTGCCGGCGCTGAAGTCGTGCACCTGCAACAGGAAGTAGGGTGTCAGCATCCAGACGGCGAAGCCGGCCATCTGCACCAGAACACTACTGACATTGACGAAGATGAACCCGCCGCGCCGGAACAGGCCCAGATCGATGACCGGTGCGTCGGTCCGTTTCTCGTGCCAGACAAGGACGACAAGGCCGATGACGGCAAGTCCGAGGAGGAGGGCGGCGTCGCCGGCCCGGTTGGGCGCCAATAGCAGAGCGGCGAGCGATGCGGCGATCAGCGCCGTGCCGATTAGGTCGAAGCGCTGACCGTCCGACGGCAGCGTCGTGGTGGCAAGCCCACGCAGCAGCAGAAGTCCGGCGAGAACGATGGGAATGCGGAACCAGAAGACGGCCGGCCAGCCGCCATGATCGACCAGCACGCCGCCGACCAGCGGCCCGGCGGCGGCGGCGAGGCCGAACATCATGGTGTAGGTGGCGAGCATGCGGCCGCGCTGGGCTTCCGGAAAGCCGAGCGTGATCAGCGCCGGCCCGCAGGCCAGCGTCAGCGCGGCGCCGATGCCCTGGACCACCCGGAAGGCCAGGAACCAGCCGAAGCCGGGCGCCACGGCGCAGAGCGCCAGGCCGACGGCGTTGCAGACCAGGCCGGCGGCGAACACGCGGCGGTGGCCGAAGATGTCGCCCAGCCGGCCGAAGCCCAGCATCAGGCTGGCATAGGTCAGCACGTAGCAGACCACAACCCATTGAATATCGGGCAGTGCCAGCCCGAACGCGGCGGTGATATCGGGAAAGGCGATATTGACCGCCGTGTCGAACGGCGCCGACGCCGTGCCCAGGCCGACGACGAGCGCCGTGCGAAACTGCGCCCGCGTCATGGCCGGGCGCCGGTCGGGTCAGCCGGCGCGATGCGTGACCTTGCGCAGCACGTGCCGCCGGTTCTTCGTGTAGGGCCGGACCTCCGATGGCCAGCGGCCGGCCTCGACCGCCTCGGCCCAGGCATCGCTCAGCAGCACGTCCGGACTCTCGATCTCGTAGAGCGCCGTGTAGGTCGGCTCGCCCTCGGCGACGATGTCCTTGCGCTCGCCGCCGATGATCATGCTCAACGGCGCGGACTTCAGCCGCGTCGCCGCGACCACGCCCGGCACCTTCAGCACGCTCGGGATATGCTCTTCGTCATAGACCTCGTTGAACAGGTCTTCCTTGTCGGCGTCGACGTCCATGCTGACGAACAGCAGGTAGTTCGATTGGACCGGCACGCGTGTTCTCCTTTGCGTCGTCTGTCTTTCGTTGGTTGCCGATCATTCCGCGGCGGACGCCGAGGCGCGAGTCATCCATTTCTGGAACACCGGCGCTTGCGGCGGATCGAGATGGGTGTCGGCGCGGCAGCGGGCCTTCAGCTCCTCGACCGTGCCGCCGAAATCAAACAGCTTGACGTTGCCGCGCTCGGACGCCATGCGACGGCGCAGGTCCTCGGTGGCGCGGGCATCGACCTGGCCCCTGTTGTCCAGCACCACGCCGTAGCGACGGGCGCCGTCGGCCGTCACCAGGCCGCGGTCGACGTCGAGCGCCACCTGTTCCGCGTCGCGCTGCAGCGGGTCGCCCCAGCCGCCGCCGCCCCAGGTATTGAAGTAGAGGGTATCGCCGGCCTCGACCTTGATGCGGTCGCACTTCGAGACCATCCACTCCTCGCTGCCGTCGGCGCGGACCATCAGCTTGTGGCTGCGGGCGCCGGGCAGGCCGCCGTTGACGCCCCAGGGGTGGGTCAGCCAGCGGTCGTCGTGGATCGAGATCTCGCCCGGCTCGAGGAACTGATAGCCCATCGAGAGGCCGTTGCCGCCCCGGTGCAGGCCCGGCCCGCCGCTGTCGGCGATGGTCTCGTACTTGACGATCCGCAGCGGGAAATAGGCCTCCAGGAACTCGTTCGGCACGTTGGTGAAGGCGGGCCAGAGCGAATGCCCGTCCGGCCCGTCGCCGGCCGGCCGGCCCGGGATGCCGCCGAAGCCGATCTGATAGAGCTGGTACCACTCGCCGTTCCTGTCGTAGCCCGAATACATGAAATGCGGGCTGTCGGAGAAGCCGGCGGCGCAGAGCGCGTCCGGCGAGCCCTGGCCCAGGAGGCCGCTCATGATGTCGAAGATCCGGCCCAACAGGTGCGTGCGGCAGCTCAAGGCCGCAGGGCGGATCGGCTTCAGGATCGTGCCACGCGGGATGCGCACGTCGACCAGATCGTAAAAGCCGTCGTTGAACAGGATCTGTGGGTCGAACATGTTGATGAAGAAGGCGCCCAGGAACATCTTGAACATTTCTTCGTTCAACAGGAAGTTCACCGAGCTGATCGACTGCGGGTCCGTGCCCTCGAAATCGAAGATGCAGCGGTCGCCCTCGCGCCAGAGCGTGCAGGCGATCTTGTACGGCCCCATGCCGACGCCGTCGTCGTCGATATAGTCCTCGAAATACTGCTTCTCCTCGGGCACCACCATCTTCAGGATCGCGCCCATGGCGCGTTTGTTGCGCTCCAGCATCTCGTCGGTGGCAGCGATGTAGGTGTCGACGCCGAAGCGCTCGCAGATCTCCTTCACCCGGCGCTCGGCCAGGCGCAGCGCGGCGATGATGGCGTTGAAGTCGGAGCGGTTCCAGTCCGGCAGCCGGCAGTTGCGCAGGATCAGCTCCAGGATCTCCTGGTTCAGCTCGCCCTTGCGGTAGATCTTCACCGGCGGCACCTGGATGCCTTCCTCGAACAGTTGCGCCGCGTCGGTCGGCAGGCTGCCCGGCACCTTGCCGCCGATGTCGGTCATGTGCCCGAACATCGCCGCCCAGGCGACCATGCGGCCGTCGATATAGATCGACATCATGGTCAGCCAGTCGTTCAGGTGGCTGATGGCGCCGTTGCAGCTATAGGGATCGTTGGTCAGGAAGACGTCGCCTTCCTCGATCTCGCCGTCATAGCCCTGCTGGAAGCCCCAGAAGAACGAGCCGAACTGACCGACGACCATCTTGCCGTCGTTGTTGGCGATCATCGGAAAGGCGTCGTGCTGCTCGCGGATGCCGGGCGACATGGCGGTGCGGAACAGCACCGCGTCCATCTCGTCGCGGGCGTTGCGCAGCGCGTTCTCGACGATGTCGAGCGTGATCGGATCGAGCTCGACCTTGTTGAACGGGGTCGTGTTGGTCTGGATGACTTTCGCGGGCATTGGTTTGTCTCTCCCCGTCTTGGTCTCAATCCGCCGGGCGGATCAGGATGTTGCCGACGGCGTCGACGTCGCCGGCATGGTCCGGCAGGATCAGCGTCGTCGAGTCCATTTCCGTCACCACGGCGGGCCCGTGGATGCGGTTGCCCGCCTGCAGCCCGGCGCGGTCATAGATCTTCGCCGGCTGGTCGCGGCCGTCGACGAAGACCGTGGTCTGCTCGTAGACCGCGGCGCTGGGATCGTTGCCGCCCCGCGGCAGTTGCTCGGCCTTGGCGAAGGTCTCGCGTCCCTGGACCAGGGCGCGCAGGTTGTAGAGCTCGTGCACGGTATCGAGCGCGAAGGTGAAGAGCTGCTCGTGCATGGCGTCGAACTTGCGTCCGACATCGGCCAGGCCGTTGCGCGCGAAGTCCTCGGGCGTGACGTCCACGGTCAGCCGCATGCCCTGGCCGGCATAGCGCAGGTCGATCTGATAGAGCGCCGACTGCTCGGCCCGCGGCACGCCCTCGGCGTCGAGCGTGCGCGCCGCGCTTTCGGCCAGTTCCTCCAGGACGGCGCGGACTTCATCGTCGTCCGTATCGGTGAACCGGCGCACGAAGGTGCGCGAGGCCTCGTCGCGCACCCGCGTCGTGGCGTCGCCATAGGCGCAGAGCACGCCCGGTCCCGGCGGGATGATCACCGGCCAGGAATTCATCAGCTTGCCCAGCGCGTTGGCGTGCAGCGGGCCGGCGCCGCCGAAGCCGACGAGGGCGAAATCGCGCGGGTCATAGCCCTGCTCGACCGAGACCAGGCGCAGCGCACCGAACATGTTCTCGTTGACGATGTTGATGATGCCTTCGGCGGCCTGCTTCAGCGGCAGGCCGAGCGCGTCCGCGACCTTAGCCACGGCTTTTTCCGCCAGGCCGACATCGAGCTCCATGTCGCCGCCGAGGCGCGCCGCCGCCGGCAGATAGCCAAGCACGACATTGGCGTCGGTCACCGTCGGCTCCTCGCCGCCCTTGCGATAGGCCGCCGGTCCCGGCTCGGCGCCGGCGCTCTGCGGGCCGACGCGCAGCGCTTTGGTCAGTTCTGGCACATAGGCGATCGAGCCGCCGCCGGCGCCGACCGTGCGCACGTCGATCGAGGACGCGCGCACCGTCACGTCGCCGACGCGGGTCTCGCGCCGGGTCTGGGCGACGCCGTGCTGGATCAGGGCGACGTCGGTCGAGGTGCCGCCCATGTCGAAGGTCAGCAGGTCCTCGAAACCGGCCTGCTTGGCGATCCAGATGGCGCCGGCGACGCCGCCGGCCGGCCCGCTCAACAGCAGGTTCACGGGCGCCGCCTTGGCTACGTCGGCCGACGCCAGGCCGCCGTCGGACCGCAGGATATTCAGCAGCACGCCGTTCATGCGGCGGTCGAGTTCGGCATGCAGGTTCTCGAGATAGGTCGAGACGACCGGGCGGATATAGGAATTCACGACCGTGGTCTCGGCGCGTTCGTACTCGTACATCTCGGGGATCACCTCGGAGGAGATCGAGACCGGCACATCAGGCATGATGTCCTCGGCGATGGCCCGGATGCGCTGCTCGTGCGCGCCGTTGGCGTACGCATTCATCAGCGACACCGTCAGCGCTTCGATGCCGCGGCCGCGCAGCCGCGACAGCTCCTGCCGCAGCGCCGCCTCGTCCAGCGGCTCGACGATCTCGCCCCTGGCGCCGATGCGCTCGTCGGCCTCGACCGTCAGCTCCAGCGGCGCCAGCGGGTCCGACTTGTTGAAGATGACCCAGCCGCCGAGGCCGCCCGGCACGTAGGAGCGGGCGATCTGCAGCACCTGCTTGTAGCCCTTGGTGACGACTAGGCCGACGCGGGCGCCGCTGCCGGTCAGCACGGTGTTCGTGGCCACGGTGGTGCCGTGCATGACGTGGCTGATCTGAGTCGGCTCGATGCCGGCCTGCTCGCAGATGCGCTCGATGCCGTTCAGGACGCCGATGGACGAATCCTGCGGCGTCGACGGCACCTTGGCGGTGAAGGCGTGGCCGCTGCCTTCCTCGATCAGCAGCAGGTCGGTGAAGGTGCCGCCGACGTCGACGCCCAGCCGGTGGCCGCCGCCGGACGGCGCCGCGCGGCGCGGCGTTTCGGCCGGCGCCGGCGGCGGGCTCGGCCGTGCCGCGGGCGTCGGCGTCCGCCGGGCCTCGGCGGGGGCGGGGTCGGCCGTTCGCGCCTCGATGGCCGGCGGTTCGGCATGGCGCGGTGGCGGTGGCGCGTCCTGCCGGCGCTGGCTTGGCGCCGACAGCGGCTTGATCTGGACGGGCTTCACCCGGGGCGGCTTGATGACCGGAGTCGGGGCGATCTTGGGCGGGGCCACGCCGGCCGGCGACGAGGTTCGCGCCGTGGTCGGGGAACCGGCCGCCGGACGGTCCGCCGTCCGGTCGCGCCGCGGGTCGTCGGTGCCGCGAAGGCCGTCCTGCAACCGGTCGAACTCGCCCTTCAAATCCGAGAGCTGCGACCGGTACCAGCTCGTCAGATCGTCCTTGTCCTTCGCCATTCGCGACCGCCTCCACATTGACAGGCCGGCGCATGTTCTTCTCAACGCGGCGCCGGCGCCGTATTGTGCACCAATGCGGGCGCTATCGCGCAAGAATTCCGACATGGCCACCGAGGGCTGGGTGGTGATGACAGTGCGGCTGCCGGACGCGGCGCCGCTGGACCGCCGGCGCGGCGCCGAGCGGTCGCTGCTGATCGGCTCGATCGACGCTTGGCTGCGGCATCATCACCATGCCGTCGCGCTGCCCAATGCCGGCGACGGCGTCCGCGGCGACACCGTTTGCGTCGGCTTTCGGCAGGACCAGATCGATACCGCCTTCGCCTATCGGGTGTTCTGCGGCAAGCTCGGCCTGGCGCCGACGCTGAAGCAGTTCCGCGTCGAGCCGAACCGGTGCCGGCGAACGACGCCGCCCACCTGACCGCATATCGGCAGGCACGGCCAGATGGCTCTTGCTACGCCCCCCGCATGGCGTAGAATCGGACAACAAAAAAACAACCGCCAGGTCGCCGTTCAAGGGAGTGGCAGCGTGACCGTACCGTTGTTTCATCGCGGCGACAGGCGCACGGCGCGCGATCCGCGCGGCCGCCGCGCGCGGGTCCGCCCGCGCGCCGCATCATTCGGGAAGGGAAAGCAGCATGCATGACGTGGTCATCCGCAATGCGCGGATCGCCGATGGTCTCGGCAACCCGCTGGTGGCAGGCGACCTCGCGGTCGACGACGGCCGGGTGTCGGCGGTCGGCGCGGTGCCGGCCGACGGCCGCGAGACGGTCGACGCTGGCGGCATGGTCCTGGCGCCGGGCGTGATCGACGTGCATACGCACTACGACGCGCAACTGACCTGGGACCCGACCGCGTCGCCATCGCCGGCGCTGGGCGTGACCACCGTGGTGATCGGCAATTGCGGCTTCGGCATCGCGCCGACCCGGGCGGAAAGCCGGGAGAAGATGCTGGCCGACCTGGCCGAGGTCGAGGGCATGCCGCTGGAATCGCTGCGGGCCGGCGTCCGCTGGTCGTTCGAGAGCTTCCCGGAGTATCTCGACGCGCTGCGCCGGCAGGGCACCTATCCGAATGTCGCGGCGCTGGCCACGCACTCGACCATCCGCGCCTTCGTCATGGGCGATGACTCGACCAGACGGGCGGCGACGGCGGAGGAACGCGCCGAGATGGTCGGCCTGTTCCATGACGCCATGAAGGCCGGCGCCGCCGGGCTGGGCTCGTCATCGAACGAGAACCACCGGGCGGCCGGCGGCGCGCCGATCGGGTCGCGCCTCGCCGACGCGGCGGAATACCGCGCCTTCGCCGAGGCCATGGCCGAATACGACCACGGCATTTTCATGATCACCACCGGCAACCATATGGACATGGCGTTCATCGAGGACTTCGCGTGCCGCAGCGGCCGGCCGGCGATCTATGCGGCGCATTTCTACTACGGCCACGAGCCGGACCGGGGACGCGACCTGATGCGCCACGCCGAGGCGGCGCGGGCGCGGGGCATCCCGGCCTATACGCAGGGCTCCTGCCAGCCGCTCAGCCTCAGCTTCCCGCTGGACGCGGCCTATATCCTGAAGGCGATCGCGCCCTGGCCCGGCACCTCGGACCATGACGAGTTGCGGCGGACCTTCCGCGACCCGGCGTTCCGCGAGGCCTTCCGCGCGACGCTGGCCACGCCCGCTGAGGGCCGGATCTTCAACGGCCGCTGGGAATGGGTTCTGGTCACGACGGTGGGCAAGCCGGAGAACGCGGACCTGGAAGGCCGGACCGTGGCCGAGATCGCCGCGGCCCGCAGCGTCGATCCGCTGGACCTGTTCCTCGACCTCAGCCTGGAAGAGGACTTCAAGACCATCTTCACGATCTACATCCTGAACATGGTCGAGGATGGCGTCGAGGAGCTGATCAGCAACGACGGCACGCTGATCAGCCTGTCGGACGCGGGCGCGCACAACTCGCTGCTGTGCGACGCGGCCTATGCCATGCATCTGTTCAGCCATTGGGTGCGCGAGAAGGGCGTCTTCGATCTGCCGACGGCGATCCGCAAGGTGACCAGCGACCCGGCCGACGTCTACGGCTTCGTCGACCGTGGTCGGCTGACGGAAGGCGCTTTCGCCGACATGATCCTGTTCGATCCGGACAAGCTACGGGTTACCGGCATGGAGCGGCATTTCGACCTGCCGGCCGGCGGCGAGCGCCTGCTGCGCCGGGCGCCGGGCCTGCGCGGCACCTGGGTCAACGGCGTCCGCGTGTTCGACGGCGAGAGCTACCTGACACCCGAACGCCCGCCCGGCCAGGTGCTGACCCGCTTCTCCGGCCGCCAGCCCAGGCTCGCCATGCCCGGCGGCAACGGCGGCGGCCCGGGGGGCTAAAGCAGGTCGGCGACGGCCGTGCGATAGCGCTCGATGGCCCGTGGATGGTCGTCGAGCGATCGGCCGGATATGCGGGCGTGGTGGCAAGGGAAATGACCGGATTCCTGCCCCCGTCGTCATGACAATTGGGGGCGGGCCTTCGGCGGCTTCTTCACGACCGCCCGGGCCACGGCGCCATTGCGGATTGTTCACCGCGCGGCTAGCGTCGCCGCCGGCCCTGACGTTCGTCGGGACCGAACCATGCATTGGGCCGACGGGTCACGCGCGATGCGGACGACAAACGCTGTACGGAGGAATCTCGGCAATGAGCGCGATCGGAAGACAGCATGGCGTCGCGGTGATCGGGCTCGGCATCATGGGCCGGCGCATGATCACGAACATGGCCAGTCATGACCGCTTCCGCTTTACCGGCGCCTGGGACCCGTCCGCGCCGGCATGCGAGCAGGCGGTCGCGATCGCGCCGGACCTGGCGATCACCGGCGGCGCGGAAACGCTGATCCGCGACGACGCGACGGATGTCGTCTACATCGCCTGTCCGCCGGCCTGGCACCGGGAACATGCGGAAACCGCGATCGCCGCCGGCAAGGCGGTCTATTGCGAGAAGCCGCTGGGCGTGGACGTCGCCGACAGCGCCGAGCTGGTCGCGCGCATGACCGAGACGGCGACACCCAACATCGTGAACTTCGCGCAAGCCAGCTCGCGCGCCGTCGCCCTGACCGAAGAGCGGATCAAGGCGGGCGCGCTCGGCGAGATCGTCGGGGCCGACATCATCGTGCATTTTTCGCGCTGGCCACGCGATTGGCAGGCCGACGCCGACTGGCTGCGGTTTCGCGAGCAGGGCGGCTATACCCGCGAGGTGCTGTCGCATTTCCTCTACCTCACCGAACGCCTGCTCGGCCCGGCCGAGCTTATCGGGTCGATGCCGGTCTACCAGGACGATCCCGCTTTGTACGAAACCCATATCCTGGCCATGCTGGACGCGAACGGCGTTCCCGTCATCGTGCACGGATCTAGCGGTGGCCGTGGACCGGACCGGATCGAAATGACGCTGAGGGGCAGCGACCGCAGCCACCGCCTGCACGACTGGTTCGAGCTGCGGACGAGTGACGGCGGCGACTGGCGGCAGGAGCTGAGCGAATTCGGCGACCTGCGCGCCGACGGCTTCAAGCGCCAGCTCGACAGCGTCGCGGCCTGGCTCGACGGCAAGCCGCATGTCATGCCGTCGGCGCACGACGCGCTGTCGGTGCAGAAGCTGGTCGAGGCCATGCTGGCCGACTGATTAACCCGCCTTTCTCCCCGCCACCACGGT
>JANQKO010000484.1 GCA_028281075.1 Alphaproteobacteria bacterium
GGCCCGGCACGATGTCGAACAGAGCGACGCCTCGCGGAACACGGCCGATGAAGAACCCCGCCGGGCCGGATGTCGAACAGAGCGACGCCTCGCGGAACACGGCCGATGAAGAACTCCGCCGGGCCGGCGAAGCGCGCGCGGTCGCGCGGCAACGGGCCGAGATCGCCGGAAACGCCCTGGACGAACGCACCGAAGCACGCGCGCGGGCGGTCGCCGGCCTGCAACAATATGCCGGCACGAGCCTGCTGTCGGCGGCGCTGCCCGACCTCGAACTCCCCGACCTGCACGGTCCCTGGACGATCGACCCGGCGCTGAGCCTCGCCCGGCGCGCCGAGCAGGCGCTCGGCGGTCTCGCCGACGACGACGAGACCTGGAACCGCGTCCAGCGCCAGATCAACCTGGAACTGACCGAGCTGCAGCGCGCCCTGAGCGCGCTCGGCCACCAGGCGCCGGCCGAAACCAGCGATTGGGGACTGGTCGTCCATATCGTCTATCAGAACCGGACCGAGCGCCCCGACCGTCTCGCCGCGCGCCTTGCCGAGGAGATCGGCCAGCGTGGCGAGCTGCTGACGGCAAAGGAGCGCACGGTTCTGGAGAACCATCTGGAGGCCGAGATCGCCGCGGAGATCCAGCGTCTCATGCAGGGCGCCGAGCGGCGGATCGACGCCATCAACAGGGAATTGCACCAGCGCCCCACCTCGACCGGCGTGCGCTACCGCCTGCGGTGGCAGCCGCTTCCCGAAGCCGACGGCGCCCCTGTCGGCCTGGACGCCGCCCGCAAGCGCCTGCTCGCCACCAGTTCGGACCTCTGGTCGACGGACGACCGCCGCGTCGTCGGCTCCATGCTGCAACAGCGCATCGCCGCCGAACGCGAACGCGCCGACGCGGCGGCCGGCGGCGACGGCGGCGGCCTGCTCGACCAGCTTGCCCGCGCCCTCGACTACCGGCGCTGGCACCGCTTCCGGGTCGAGCGCTGGCAGGACGGGCATTGGCGCAAGCTGTCCGGTCCGGCATCCAGTGGCGAACGGGCGCTCGGCCTGACCGTGCCGCTGTTCGCGGCGGTCGCCAGCTTCTACGGCGGCGGCCAGGACGGCGACGGCAGCTCCCCCCGCCTGATGCTGCTCGACGAGGCGTTCGCCGGTATCGACGATACCGCCCGGGCTCATTGCATGGGGCTGATCCGCGCCTTCGACCTCGATTTCGTGATCACCAGCGAGCGCGAATGGGCCTGCTATGCCGAGCTGCCCGGCGTCGCCATCTGCCAGCTTCAGCGCCGCGAGGGCATAGACGCCGTCTTCGTGTCGCGCTGGAGCTGGGACGGGCGGGCGAGAACGCGCGACGCCGACCCGGACCGCCGGTTCGCGCCGGGATGAGCGAACCGGCCGACCCGCGTCTGCGGCGCCTGCTCGGCGGCGACGATCTCGCCGCGCTGCGCAAGCGCCTGCGCCGGCGGTTCGAACGGGCGCCGACGGACGGCGATGTCGGGCTGATCCGCATCGGCGGGCTGAACACGGCCGAACATGCCGCGCTCGCCCTGCTGGCCGGCCGTCCGCAGCGCCAGGCCGCGTCCATGCGGGTCGACGTCCGGCTGGTCGACGCGGCCCTGCGGCGCTCGGGCATCGCCGCGTCGCTGCGCGACGCGCTGGAGCGGCTCGACGGCCCCATCGATCATCTCGCCACCCGGCGCCGGCGGCTGCGGGATCTCTGGCAGGGGGTCATCGACGGCTGCCACGACGCCGATCTGGCCGCGTTCCTGGGGTCGACGGCGGGCATCCGCCTCGTCAAGCGCCTCGCCGGGCGGGACCCGCGGGCCACGGCCGAGCTGTGCCGGCGGGCCGAGGCCGTCCTGCGGCATCTGCCGGCGGCGGGCGTCTCCCGGTCACAGCTCGCCGCCGAGGTGCTGGGCGACGCCCACGGACTGGACAATGGCCAGCCCGTGGCATCGCTCGTCCTCGCGGTCCGGCGCCGGCTGGCGGCAGGCGCGGACCGGGACGACGACAAGCCGGCGGCGGGGGCGGCCGAGCGGACGCGCGATACCTGGGCCGGGGCCGGCGTGCTGGTCAACGAACTGGCGCGCCCGGCCCTGTTCCTCAACCTGCCCGTCAGCGGCGGCGAGGCAGGCGGCTTCCGCTACGGCGAGCCGGCCTATCTGTCGCTACGGTCGCTGCTTCGCGCGCCGCCCGGGTGGGACGTGTCCGGCCGCGATGTCTTCATCTGCGAGAACCCCAACCTCGTCGCCATCGCCGCGGACCGCCTTGACGCCGGGTCGGCGCCGCTGGTCTGCACCGACGGCATGCCGGCCGCCGCGCAGCGCTGCCTGTTGACCCAGCTCGCGCGAGCCGGGGCGCGTCTGCGCTATCACGGCGACTTCGACTGGCCGGGACTGCGCATCGCCAACCACGTCATGCGCGCACATCTTGCGCGGCCCTGGCGCCTCGGCGCGAGCGACTATCTCGCCGCCGTCCGCGCCGCGCCGGCCACCAGCCGGCCACTCGACGGCACGGCCGTCCAGGCCGCGTGGGACCAGGCGCTGACGACGGCCATGGCGCGGCACCGGATCGCCATCGCCGAGGAGGCCGTCGCGGCATCGTTGCTGCGGGACCTTGATGATCGGTAGCTCGTCCGTTTGGGCTTTTCGCGATTTTGCATCTAATATGCTGGACGCAAACAAAAACCGACGTGCAATACCCAAGCGCCGGCTGATTGGAAGTCGGCGGCTCGCGAATTGGAAACGAGCGGCGCACGATCCGCAAGCAACGAGCAATCTCCAGCTTTAGCTGAAAGCGGCGACCACGGTCTCGATCGGCAGAAACAGGGTTCGGCTGTCAGCGGGATATTCGATGAACTCCGCGCACGTCATGTAGAACCGCTTCGCCGCATCATCCTTGGCGTGGACGAGCACCGCGCGGATGCCAATGCTCTGCGAAGCGACCGCGATGCGACGCAAGCCATCCGAAAGGATGTCGGCGCCGAGCCCTTTGCCCGCGTGGTCGCGGCTGACCGCGAGGCGTCCGATGACAGAGACCGGAATTGTACCCGGGGCGTTGCGACGGAGCTTGCCCGGCACGGCCGCGCGTTCGACCGCACCGGCGGAGATGCAGAAATAGGCAACCACCCGGTTGCCCTCGCAAACGACATAGGTGCGTGAGAACCGGCTCTCGTTCTTCAGGGCGCGATGCCGCAGCCAGTCGTTCAACGCCGGTTCGCCGCAATCGAAGGCCGAAAGGTCATGTTCGACGGTCAGCGGAACAGGTGTCGAGAGTAGGGGTTCAGGCCCTTCCGGCTCGTGCGTCACCTCTCCCATGCCGGAACGCGGCGCAGCAGCGACCGCAGTTTCGGTCCGGGCGCGGGAGCATTGTCGAGCGCGTGCATGAAGGCATCGTAGCGCTCGGGATCGAGCACAAAGAGCCGTTGATCGAGCAGCACGTCGATCGCCTCGCGCCGGGCGCTCTCGACCATGAACTCGGTGCGCGTCTTGCCGAGAACCGCCGCCGCGTCGTCGATAAGCTGGCGGGTATGCGTCTCGATGCGAAGGTTGATGCTACCCTTCGTATCGGTGGTCGACGAGCGCGCCGCAACCTGGACAGTCGCGGCCTTCGAGCGCTCGGAAGATGAAGAGCGGCTCTTTGTCATAAGTAAGAGCATATGCTTTCGTATCTACAATGTCAATACGAACAACCGGGCGATACGAACTTCGATTGGCCGATGGCAATCGTAACCGGAGCAAAAGTCCGGGCGATTTGTCATTCGTGGGTTCCCCGATCTGTCCGTATTGGGGGCGCGACGTGACCATGAACGAGGACCGCTGCCTTCGGCGGGGGCGATGGCGATCACGTCCGGCAAAGTCGGCCATGTGTTCCTGAATGACACTCAACGGTCTCTCGTCGACCACGCCTCGGGCGATGCCGCCGACCGCTTGTTGAGACAGAGCAGCAATCGCGTGCCGCCGGTGCCCGCGATGGGCGGCGAGCGGTGCACGATCCCGCTGCCCGGTCCGGCGCAGCTTCCCTTGAAAATCGCCACGTCATGGGTGCGGAGGTGCTCCAACGGACCTTTGAACCGCTTCTGTTCGCGCAAGGCTCGCTCGGCGTGGGCCGGCTGGACCCACTCGGTCGCGGGACCACGATAGGTCGTCAGCAGGCGCGCCTCCACGCAGTCGCGGTGGAACCTCCAGCAGGCATCGTGGCTGACGCGCTCCAGCCTGACGTCAACGAAATCGGTCCGGGTAATCATGGCGAATGTCGAGACGAGGTCATCGACATCCTGGATCAGCAAATCGCGCATCTCTCCCTGAGGCACACCACACGCGTCCAGATGTGGTTGCAGCGCGGGCCGAAGGTCGCGGGGCCGAACGAAGATCCGCGTATCGGGCAGGCACGACGCCTCCATGTGGTCGAGCCAGGTTTGCAAGCGCAAAGGAAGTCCACGCCGCCAGATCACGAGTTGCGTGCCGGGCCTGTCGATGGCGGCAAGGCCATCGGCCGCGTCGCACGTCTCGATGCCCACGCCCGACGTGACCGGCGTCCCGACCGCCTCGCCGTCCAGCGATACCAATTGACCGCTCACGACGGCTCGGCCCGCTTCCAGACCGGGAAGGGATCCTTCAGCTTTTTCCAGGCTGCCGGCTGCATGGCCGTGGCGTTGGCATCGCCGACGAGGCAGGCATCCAGCCGGCGCCGGATCGCACCCTCGTCCATATCGGTGCCGATGAAGACGATTTCCTGGCGGCGGTCTCCGTAGACGGCATCCCAGGATCTGGCGATATGCTGGCGCCATTCCGGGTGATCTGGCCACCGCTCTTTCGGCACGTTCGCCCACCAGAAGCCCATGGCCTCATGCCGCACAAGGGCGCCGGCCTGGCTCAGCTCGCCGACCCATTCCGGGCGGGTGGCCAGCCAGAAATGCCCTTTGGCGCGAATGACGCCCGGCCAGGAGGAATTGATGAAGGCGTGGAGTTTTTCCGGATGGAATGGACGACGCGCCCGATACACGAAGCTGCGCACGCCGTATTCTTCCGTCTCCGACTTGTGCGCCGCGAAGCCATACAGCTCCTTGAACCAGAGCGGATGTTCCTGGGCCTTGTCGTGGTC